>CALNBU010001023.1 GCA_937875615.1 uncultured Archangium sp. | reverse complement strand
CGCCGGGAGCGGTGGCCACCAGCTCCGCGGCGTCCTTCGCTTCGGCCCGGGCCTCCTGTGCGTCGACGGTGGTGACGATGCCCGTGGCGTCGCGCACCTGCGGCGAGGTGGCCAGCGGCGACGCCTCGCCCGGCGGCGCGGGCACGTCCACCGGCGCCAACAGGGTGACGCCGGCGTCGACGCAGAGAGCGAGCTGGAGTGCCAGAGACAGCAACGCGGGGCCCTCGTCTCTCTTGTCGCGAAGAGAGAGGACTGGTTGTCGTGGCGCGCGAGGCGCGTCACACCGGCAGGCAGGTCTCTGGCTCCCGAATGGCGTGACGCCGTTCGGTCACAGTGGCGCGACCGCGCCGGACTCTCACCGGCTTCCCTTTGCTGGCCCCCATGGCCACCTGCTCGACGCGGCGGCTTCTAGCAGGGCGCCGGGAAATGTCTCCCGTCGCGGGCCGACGTCGTCATCGGCGGTCGCAACAACGACGGCACCGCCTACGAGGGCCGCACCGGTGCGGTGTTGTGGACCTTGCGGGGCGCGAACCCAGGGCGCGACATCAGCCCACGTTCGTTCAACGGCGCCATTCCTGCTCCTGACGAAGATGGCGATGGCGTGAGCGAGCTCGTCTTTTCTCAGGGCGGCAGCATCGACGACCGCGAGCGACTGCCGGGTCACGTGTACGTGGTGTCGGGACGCTCGTGAAGAATCCTCTCGGACCTCAGTGCGCCCGACGGTCGCGAAATCTACTCAGTGCCCGCGCTCGTCCCCGGCGTGACGCCGCTCGAGGTCGTCATCGGCACCGGAGGCGAGACGTTGCCCGGTCACCTCTACCGCGTGGTGCCATCGACTGGCGTCGTGCGCTGGGGCATCGAAGGAAAGCCGACCTGGACGGTGACGGCTTCGACGAAGTCATCGCGGTGAGCATGGACTCCACCAACATCTGGAACGGCTTCGTGATGAGCACCGTCGGCATCTTCGATGGGCAGCGGGGGCGCGCTGTGCGCATGACGTTGCAGGTGCGCGGTGCCGGAGCGGCGACTCCACACCTGGGAGACCTCGACGACGACGGCAAACTGGACCTGGTGTTCGCCTTCGGCGACCGCGTCGACCGCTACGTCGTCGAGGTCGAAGGCAACCCACCGTGGCGCGTCCGTTGGGACGGATTTCGCGGTCCACACCACGACGGAACCCTGCGATGAGCCCCAGCTCCTGCGCGGCGACCTGACGCGCCGCCCTTCGGCTATACGCGGGCGACCCATGCGCCAGCTCTTCCCCGAAGTGTCGCTGTCACTGCTGCTGCTGACCGCGCTGTGGGGGCACCACTACCCGGTCGGCGTCGACCTGCCCCAGCACGCGCAACTCATCAGCATCCTGCTGAAAATGAACGGCGAGGGGCCGCTGGAGTTCGAGCGGCTCTACCGGCTGGAGCCCTTCACGCCCTACCTGCTCTCGTACGGCGCCACCCTCCTGGTGGCGAAGGTGGTGGGGCCGCTGGCGGCCATCAAGCTGCTCTACACGGCGGCGGCGGCGGCGCTGTGGCTGGGGTTGCGGCGGTGGCTGGCGGCCATCGGCGGCGCGCCCGAGCTGGCCGTGCTGGGCCTGCCCGCCTTCTTCGGCTTCACCCACCTGTGGGGCTTCTATTCGAACTGCCTCGCGCTCCCGCTGGTCTTCTTCTACCTCGTCAGCGTGGAGAAGGCGGTGGCGACGCCCGGCTGGCGAGCCACCCTGGCGTTGGCGGGCTGGGGCGCGCTGCTCTTCTTCTCGCACGGCATCACCTTCGGCGTGTGCATGATCATCGCCGGGTTGCGGGCGCTCACCGTGGTGAGGTCCCGCGCCGCCTCGTTGACGCTCGGTGCGCACTTCCTCCCGCTGCTGCTGCTGGTGTTGACCTGGCTGCGCTCGGCGCCGCCCGCCAGCGCGGGAACGAAGGGCGCCTGGTTCTTCACCAGGGACCGGCTCGTCACGCTGCTCTCCGGGTACTTCGACCCCTGGCCGAACGCGGCGTGGGCCGCGGGTACGGCCGCCGCGATCGCGCTCTTCCTGGCCGTGGCGCGGCCAAAGCTGAACAAGCACCCCGCCGCGTGGCTGGCCTTCCTGGTGCCCACCACCGCCTTCCTGGTGCTGCCCGACACCATCTCCGCCACGTGGCTGGTGGCCACGCGGCTGTGCGTCTTCGTGCAGGTGACGGCCCTCTCGTTGCTCGCGGTGCGGGAGTCAACCCGGCCGCAGCTCGCGTGGGGCGCGTGGGCCATGGCCGCGGTGTTCCTGGTGGTGTTCAACCTGCGGCTGGCCGCGTTCAACGACGAGCTCCACGGGCTGCGGGCGCTGGCCGCGCGCATCCCTCCGCAGAGCGACGTCTTCAACCTCGTGCCGGCCAGCGACTCCAGGAGCCGCGTCTTCGGTAGGTCGATGCTGGGGCAGGTGGCGGCGTGGGTGGCGCTGGAGAAGGACGGCTTCATCGACAACGACTCGGCCTTCTACTTCCAGATGCCGGTGCGGCGGCGCTCCAGACAGTTTCCCGAGTGGTTCGACTTCAGCCTCACCCAGGGCGACCTCCCCCACGCCACCTCCGTGGTACGGGCGCACTCGCCGGGCGCGCTGCACGTGGCGACGGAGGGCACCTGGCACCTGTTCCAGCGGCCTCCGGTGATGCTGGGGGACCTGCGCGTGGTGCGCGCCGCGCAGGAGTGGGGCACCCTGGGCATCAACCAGAGCGTCACGAAGCTGCCGCTCACCATCGCCGGGCGGACCTGGCCCGTCGGCCTCGGCACGCACCCGCGCTCACTGCTTCGCGTGCGCGCGGTGCGGGCGCTGCTGCTGCGCGGCGCCTGCGGGCTCGACCACGGCGCGGCGGTGCACGCCACGGCGCGCTGTCTCATCTGGGGCGACGCGCGGCGGACGGTGTTCGACTCCGGGGTGATGACCCGGGCTGACGAGGCCCGCCCCTTCGAGGTCTCGCTGCGTGAAGGCGAAGAGCTGGTGCTCGAAGGTGTCCCGGAGGGCCCGCTCGACGGAACGCACCTCGACTGGGTGTTCGACCCGGCTCCCTAGCCGGTGGCGCGCAGCAGCGAGGCCAACGTCGGCGCCCAGCGCTGCACCGAGTAACGCTGCACCACCGTCTCCCGCCCCGCCTCGCCCAGCCGCCGGCGCAGCGCCGCGTCGTCGATGAGCCGCGAGAGCTGCTCCAGCCACTCCTCGTCGGTGGCCGCCAACAGCCCGTTCTCTCCGTGCGCGACAATCTCCGTGTTGACGCCCACCGGGCTCATCACCGTGGCCGCGCCCATGGCCATCGACACCAGGCCCTTGAGGCCACACTTGCCGCGGGTCCAGGCGTCGTCGGGCAGCGGCATCACGCCGATGTCCAGCTGCCGCAACAGCGCCAGCTCCGCCGCCTCGCTCCAGGCCTCGCCGCGCAGGCCCAGCGGCGCGTGGGAGAACGACGGGTCGCCCATCACCCGCAGCGCGAGGCGGTCTCCGTAGCGGGCCTTGAGCCGCTCCAGCACCGGCAGCAGCGGCCGCAGGTGAGAGAAGGTCGAGGGGCTGCCGCTCCAACCCAGCGTCACCACCTCACGCACCGGCCGCGCGACGGGGGCGAAGCGCGCGGTGTCCACACAGGTGGGCACCACATGCACGTGGTTGGAGTGCCGCCGCGCCCAGTCCGCGAGGTACGCGTTGCCCGCCAGCACGGTGTGCGCGCGCCGCGCGATGCGCTCCACCTTGTCGACGTTCTTCAACCACGAGAAGCGGCGGTTGGCGTCGGAGACGGCGTGGAGCCAGATGGCGTCATCGAAGTCGAACACCACCGGCGCGCGCAGGTGCGCCAGGTACTCGCTCCACGCGCCCCCGAGAAAGAAGGCCTCGCGCTGCACGAAGACCACGTCGGCCTTCCGGGTGAGGCTGGCCAGGCGCCGGCCCAGCGCCCGCAACGCCACCCGCCCCTTCGCCAGCGCCGGAGCGCGCCCGGAGAAGACGCGCGCGTCGGCGTCGTCGAGGGCGCCGGCGTAGTCCACCTCGAAGCCGGCCTGCAGCAGGTGCGGCTCGAAGGCCTCGAAGCGGTAGCGCTGACTGGGTGAGCGCCCGCGGCCGTGCACCCCGAGGAAGAGGACTCTCATGACGTCAGGCGCGGTGCTGCGCGCGCAGCACCTCGACCACCCGCGCCTGGTCGTCGGCGGTGAGGCTGGAGCCCGAGGGGAGACACAGGCCGCAGCCGAAGAGCGACTCCGCCACCGCGCCTCCCACCGCGCGGCAGCCGGCGAACACCGGCTGGAGATGCATCGGCTTCCACACCGGCCGCGCCTCGATGTTCTGGCGCTCGAGTGCCTGGCGCACGGCCTCGCGGTCGACGCCGAAGAGCGCGGGGTCGATGGTGATGACCGTCAGCCAGCCGTTCCACTCGCCGTGCGCAGAGAGCGGCATGAAGCCCACGCCGGGGAGGTCGGCCAGCGCCGCCTCGTAGCGCGCGCGCACCGCCCGGCGCGCGGCCACC
>CALNBU010001022.1 GCA_937875615.1 uncultured Archangium sp. | reverse complement strand
CGAGCCCCGGGAGGTGTAGAGGCAGGCGTACTGTTCTACCTGCTCGCCGAAGCGGGAGTTCTCGCGGCCCTCCTTGAAGTGCAGCCCCCAGTACGGGTTGAAGCCGCTCTCCAGGTCGCTCTCCAGGGCCTGCGCGATGTCGCGGCACTCGCGCTGGGTCTTCCTCAGGAGATCGAGCTCCGCCTTCACCGCCTTGAAGTCGTGCTGCAGCGCCTCGGCGACCGCGGCGGGCGGCTTCTCCCGTTCGAGGCGACGTTCGATCTGGTTGAGCGACGCCTTCCGCGGACCGATCTCGTCGTCGAGGCGAGCCTGCAGTTGCTCCACCTCGGCGAGCTGCTCCACCTCGGCGCGCCGGGACTCGAGGTAGGCGAGCTCGTCCTCGATCTCCTGCACGATCATGCACGTGCGCCACATGGAGGTCTTCTTCGACTTGAGGATGTCGCCGTAGATGTGGTCGCCCACGTACAGCACCTTGTCGCCGCCGTAGCCTGTCATCCGCTCGAAGGCGGCGAGGTTGCCACCCTGGTAGATCTTCCCGCGCTCGAGCTCCGTGGCCTCGCCGGTGATCAGGTTGTCGTCGCTGGCCGGATCGACCACCAGGAACGGGTGCTGCTCGCTGAAGAAGGCGGGCTTGGCGCCGCCGGTGATGATGAAGTCGAAGTAGTTCTTCCAGCTCGGGTACTCCGGCAGCACGCCGTCGAGCAGGTAGGCCATCACCGCGTTGGTGTAGTCGTAGAGCGAGTTGGTGAGGACGAAGAGCTTCTTGCCGCCCGAGCGCAGCTTGTGCAACGCGGGGCCCAGTTCGGTGTCCTTGAAGATGTAGCGACCGAGGTCGGCGCGGACGACCTTCTTGAGCGAGTTGTCGCGGTGCACGGTGTCGATGGCCTCGCGGATGTCGTCGCACAGCCGGCGGTAGTCGCAGGCCCGCCCCAGCCTGGTCTCGTAGAGGTCGATGATGCCGGCGAGCAGGCAGGCCTCGGGCAGCGCGAAGAGCGTGTCGATCCACGCGTAGTCGGCGCTCTTCATGCGGATCCGCTCTTCGCGGTAGAGGCGGGTGATCTCCTCTTCGCTCAGCGCGCGGCGGCCGTGGTACGCGCGGCCCACGTAGCCGAAGCGGTCGATCTTCAGCAGGTTGCCGTGGCGCTTGTCGACGAACAGCCCGCGCAGCACGAAGGAGTGATCGTACGGGAGGTCGCGGATCTCTGGCGCGTAGCCCTTCTGCTCTACGAGGCGATCCACCGTCAGCTCGTAGGAGAGCTCCTCCAGCCGCCGCTGATGGTAGATGGCGAGCGTGTAGTCCATGTCGAAGCCGATCAGCTCCACCTTGCTCAGGTGGAGGTTGCGGTTGACGAAGACCTGCCGGGGCACCGGCGTCTCGTTGCGCGGCGGCTGCTGGAGGATCTCCTGCAGCTTCTCGTCGCTCAGAAGCTCCTTCGCGTGGGTCAGCGCCGCGCGCGCCTTCTCGCGATCGCCAGGGGCGCTCCGGCTGCCGTGAATCAAGGTGTCCAGGTTTTTCCCTTTCTCATGAACGCGTGGGACATTTCATAGCCACGATGGCGAGCCGCCGCAGCATCCGCGACGAGACGACCGAGCTGCGCGTGCGGCTGGGGGAGCTGGAGGCGCGCGTGTCGTGGTTGGCGCGCCGGCTGGCGAAGGCAGAGAAGGCGCTCAAGGTGCCCGCCGCGCCGCCGCTGAAGGTCAAGCCGAAGCGCCGCTGCCCGGGTTGCTTCTTCGAGGTGCCCCGCGGCAGCCGCGCGCGCCGCTGCGCCTACTGCGGCTTCGACTTCAAGGCCGTGAAGCCCTTCCTCGGGTAGCCCTGCTTCCGGTCGTGGTGCCGGGCGCTTTCGAAGGTAGTCTGCCGGGCGTGTACCGGCTGACAGGGCGCCTCGAAGACGGGCAACTGGCGGACCTCTTCCGCGCGGAGCGGCTGGATCGACGCGAGCACGTGGTGGTGAAGCTGTTCCACCCCAACACCTCCGACGAGGCGTACGCGGAGGTCATCGCGCGGCTCTCGTCGTCGTTGACGCACGAGGGGGTGGCGCGGGTGCTGGAGCTGGGCATGGTGGAGGACCGCCTGGCCATCGTGCGCGAAGACACCGGGCCCTACTCGCTGGGCCTCGCGCTCTCCCGGCTGCCCACGCGGGAGGTCCTGCTGCCGCCCACGCTGGCGCTGGCGATGACGCTCGAGCTGTTGGCGGTGGTGGGGGCGGCGCACGAGGCGGGCGTGGTGCACGGCGCGCTCACGCCCGGCAACGTGCTGCTGGGCGCTGACGGGCGGGTCTCGGTGGCCGACTTCGGCGCGCTGGAGGCGCTGCGCGCGGCGCCGACGCTCCTCCGCAGCTTCGGGAGTCGCGGGCGCAGCAGCTACCGGGCGCCCGAGCTGGGGGCCGGCGACGCGCCGACGGTGGCGGGCGACGTCTACGCCCTCGGCGCCATCGTGGACGAGTTGCTCACGTTGCGGGAGGCCTCGCTGGGCAGCACCGCGGTCAGCACCCGGGAGGCGCGCCTGCCGCCGCCTTCGCGGTTGGTGCGGCGGCTCCACTCGCGCATCGACGGCGTCATCATGCGGGCCCTGGAGAGCGCGCCGGGTCGACGCCAGAAGTCCTGCGGGGAGTTCGCGGAGGGCCTGCGGGACTTCCTGGCCTCCTCGGGTGGCATCCCTCCGCGCGGCGACGTGGCGAAGTTCGTGGGCGAGCTGTTCCCCAACGAGGTCCAGCTCGCTGCGGGCGGGGCGGTGCCCTTCACCACTCCGTTCACCCTGCGCGAGCTCTCTTCGGTGCACGCCAGCGAGGTGGAGGTGACGGCGCGGCGGTCATTCTCGGGTGGCGCGGTCGACGAGCGCACCCCGACCAGCGACGGGCTGCCGGTCTTCGGTGAGTCGGCCGCGGCGCCGACGCAGCCCTCCGTGCCCGCCTTGCCCGCGCGGCCGCCGCCCACGGACTGGGAGGCCCCACCTGCCGCGGACCCCACGGTGGCGGCCCCGGCGGCGTCTCCTTCGGCGCCGGCTGGAGGCGCGCTCAAGCAGCGCCTCAAGGTGGTGGAAGACTTCGCGCCAGAGCCAGACGCCTCGAAGCGGGCGGCCGCCAGGCCGAAGCCGCCGCTCCGACAGCGGGTGGCGAAGACGCTGGTCACCTTCGCGGTGCCCTTCAAGCGGCCGGGAGATCCCTCGATCCCCGACTACGCGGAGCTGGAGCGTCGCGGCCGCCGGACGGTGCGCGTGGTGAGCTTCATCGGGATGCTGGCCATGTTCACCTCGGTGGGCGCGGTGCTCTACGTCTCCTTCGGACATCGGCATTGGAAGGAGACGCTGGTCTCCTATCTCCCGGCGCCGCTGCAGCGGGTGATCCCAGTCGAGCGTCGCGCGGTGCCGCCGCCGCGCGGGCCAGCGCCGAAGCTGCAGGACTTCGATGCCGCGCACCCCGACAAGGCCTTCCGTCCCGAGGGCGAGGCGCCGCCGGCCAGGCCGGTGGCAGAGAAGGCCCCGCCGGCGCGCGAGGCCGTGCCCCCTCCGCAGGCGCTGCCCGGGCGCTGCCACCAGCCGCCCCGTGAACAGGGCGCCGCGCAGCTGGAGATCCGGACCCCGAGGAAGGTGCGGGTGAGCATCGACGGTCGGCCGGTGTGCACGCCGCCCGCGAAGATCGCGGTGGTGCCGGGGCGGCGGCGTGTGGAGATTGTAGAACTCAAGACCCGCCGCGAGTACGTCAGCGTGGAGACGTTCCTTCCGGGCAAGACGGTGACCCTCACCCCGATTTTCTCCAAGCGATGACCGACCCTCTCCACGTACGCGTCTTCGTGGTCGAAGACCAACCGCAGCTGCTCAAGAACCTCCTCAAGTCGCTCTCGCTGTACGGGGAGCTGGAGGTGGTGGGGACCGCGCAGGAAGGTGAAGACGGCGTGGAGCAGATGGTGAAGCTCCTGCCGGACCTGGTGCTGCTCGATCTCGAGCTGCCGGGCATCGACGGCATCGAGGTGACGAAGCGGCTCAAGCGTCGCGCCCCGTCGGTGGAGGTGTTGATCCTCACCTCCTTCGACGACGAGCAGAAGGTCTACGAGGCCATTCAGGCCGGCGCCGCGGGCTACCTCGTCAAGCGCGTGGGACCGGAGAAGATCCGCTCCGGCATCCAGGAGGTGATGGCCGGCGGTACGGTGCTGGAGGCCATCATCGCCCGCCGCTTCTGGAACTACTTCCACGCGCTGCAGGCGAAGAAGGCGCAGCCCGACAACCCGTGGAGCCTGTCTCCGCTGGAGTTCGACGTGCTCAAGTACGTGGCCAAGGGGCTGTCGAACGCAGAGGTCGGCGGGGTGATGAGCCTGGAGCGCCGCACGGTGCGCACGCACCTCTCTCACATCTACCGGAAGATGGGCGTCAACTCGCACGTGGAGGCGGTGGTGTTGGCGCTGCGTGCGGGGATCGTCGAGTTGTGATCGCGCTCCTGCTGGGGGTGCTCGCGGCGTTGCCCGTGTCCCACCGGCGGG
>CALNBU010001021.1 GCA_937875615.1 uncultured Archangium sp. | reverse complement strand
GAGCACGACTCCTTCGGTTCCATCGAGGTCCCCGCAGAGCGCCTGTGGGGCGCCCAGACGCAGCGCTCGCTGCGCTTTTTCTCGGTGTCGACCGAGAAGATGCCGCGCGAGCTCATCATGGCGCTGGCGCAGGTGAAGCAGGCCGCCGCCGAGGTCAACGTGACGCTGGCGGGCCTCGACGCGAAGCGGGCGGAGGCCATCGTGGCCGCGGCGAAGGAGGTGCTGAGCGGCGCGCACGACGGAGAGTTCCCGCTGTCGGTGTGGCAGACGGGCAGCGGCACCCAGACCAACATGAACGTCAACGAGGTGCTGGCCAACCGCGCCTCGGAGCTGCTGGGCGGCCCGCGCGGCGAAGGGCGCCTCGTGCACCCCAACGACGACGTGAACCGCAGCCAGTCGAGCAACGACGTCTTCCCCACCGCGATGCACCTCGCCGCGCTGCAGGCGGTGAGCGCGAAGGTGCTCCCGGCGCTGGCCTCGCTGCGCGCGCTGACCGAGCGCAAGGCCGCCGGGTTCTCCAGCCTGGTGAAGCTGGGCCGCACGCACCTGCAGGACGCCACGCCGTTGACGCTGGGGCAGGAGTTCTCGGGCTGGGCTTCGCAGCTGGCGCACGCCGAGGCGCACCTGACGCAGGCGCTGCCGCACCTCCGGGAGCTGGCCCTGGGCGGTACCGCGGTGGGCACCGGCCTCAACGCGCCGGCCGGCTACGCGGACGCCGTGGCCGCGCGCCTGGCGACGCTCTTTGGACAGCCGCTGGTGTCGGCGCCGAACAAGTTCGAGGCGCTGGCGTCGTGCGACGCGCTGGTGCACGCGCACGCGGCGCTCAAGGGCCTGGCGGTGAGCCTCTTCAAGTACGCCTCCGACGTGCGCCTGCTGGGCAGCGGCCCGCGCGCCGGCCTGGGGGAGCTGCTGTTGCCGGAGAACGAGCCGGGCTCCTCCATCATGCCCGGCAAGGTGAACCCCACGCAGGTGGAGATGCTCACCATGGCCTGCACGCAGGTGCTGGCCAACGACGTGGCCATCTCCACCGCGGGCACGCAGGGGCACCTCCAGCTCAACGTCTTCCGGCCGCTGGTGGCGCAGGCCTTCCTCCAGTCGTGCCGGCTGCTGGCCGACGGCATGGAGTCCTTCGGCGCGCACTGCGTGGAGGGGCTGGAGCCGAACCGCGCCCGCATCGCGCTCCACCTCTCGCAGTCGTTGATGCTGGTGACCTCGCTGGCGCCGCGCCTCGGCTATGAGAAGGCCGCGGCCATCGCCCACCGCGCGCACCACGAGGGCCTGACGCTGCGCGAGGCCGCGCTGGCCTCGGGCGACGTCACCGCCGAGGACTTCGACCGTTGGGTGCGCCCCGAAGACATGGTGCCCGGCCTCGGCTGAAGCGGCGGCGCGCGCCGGCGGGTTTCACGTCACGCGGCTGTCACGCGGGCGCGCGGACCGTGTACGCTCGTGGTCTTTGCTGTTCCCCTCAAGGAGTTTCCCTCATGTCCTCCGTCCGTTTTCTGTTGCTGGCGCTCGCGGCGAGCCTCCCTCTGGCTGGCTGCGAGGGGTGCAACGAGCCGCCTGCGGTGCAGAAGTTGAAGCCCGAAGGCAGCGCGTGCGACGCGGACAGCGAGTGCGAGTCGGCCATCTGTGACGGGGCGCCCGGGGCGGCGAAGACGTGCCTGAGGCGGTGCG
>CALNBU010001020.1 GCA_937875615.1 uncultured Archangium sp. | reverse complement strand
GGGTCCGCATGGCTGAAGCCACCGTCACCCGAATGAAGGCCCTGCTCGCCGCGCGGCCCGCCGTCGCCGAGGAGCTCGCCGGGGTGCTGGCGCAGCGGCAGGTCAGCCTCCAGGCGGCGCGCGAGGGCCTGAGCGTCGACGCGGCGCGCGCGCGGGCCGCCTCCGAGACCAACGCCCTGCTCTCGCGCATCCGCGCCTTCTTCGCGCTCGACTGACGCCTACTGCTTGTAGGCGCGGTCTTCGTCGAGCGCCTTGCGCGTGGCGGTGGCCTCGCGGTTCACCACCGCCTGCGCGACCTTGCGATCGCCCGCCCCGGTGCCGCTGCCCACGTTGTAGGCGGGCACGCCGTCGTCGTCCTCCACCGTGGTGACGAGCCCCGCGACGCCGGCGGTGTAGTGCTGGCTCCGGGTGGGGATGTCGGTGCGGAAGCGGTAGGCCGGGTCCTCCGGCGCGAGGTTGAGCGACACGTCGGGGTGGTTCGACACGAGCGACAGGTACTCCACCAGCGAGCCGTCGAAGTGCACCGTGGGGTAGCCGAGGATGACGCGCGAGGCGAAGCCGTTCACCTGTACCTCGAAGTTGGTCCGGCACTGCGAGACCACCACCTTCGTCGCCGCGTCGGAGGCCGCGTAGCCCGCAGCGGCGAAGATGGCCTCGAGCTCGGCGCGCGGCTTGTACTTCCAGTTGTTGTCACCCACGTCGGTCAGCAGGTTGGCCCAGGGGAAGCTGACCGCGCCCTTCACGTGGCCCTCGTACAGCACGTAGCTCTTCGCCTGCCCCGTCGCGTCGTTGCTGGGCGCGCCGGTGGAGCTCCACGCGGTGGTGATGAACTGGCCCGGGTACTCGGTCACGAAGGCGGCATTGGTGGCCAGCCGGGTGAACTGCGGCGTGGGCCGCGCATCGATGATGAACTGGCGGTCGAAGCCCTCCACCACGCCGGTCGCCGAGAGCCGGGCGTCGACGATGGCCTGGAAGTCCTCCAGGGGGAGCGTCAGCGACGTGTGGTCGACGCGCAGCTGCTTCACCGAGAAGCCGTCGTTCGACACCGTGCCGTCGGCGGCCTTGTTGCTGCTCAGCGTGCCCGCGTAGTTCTTCTGCAGGGTGCCGTTGAGCACCGCGAGGTGCCGGAGGTCGGCGCCCCAGTAGCTGAGCCAGTAGATGGCGCGGTCGATCTCCTGGAGGTACGCCCCGCTGGTGGCGGCGTTCTCGCCCTGGGCGAAGACCACGAAGTCCCGCCGGAGATCGATGCCGTACTTCGCCAACCAGTCGTCGGTGGTGGGGCCATCGGCCTGGTAGCGCACCGAGTTGGAGATGAGCCCGGTGTCACGGGTCTGGTTGAAGCGGAAGTCATCGAGCTCGTAGGTGTAGACCCGCGCCGAGGGCGTGGAGGGCACGTAGTTCTCTCCCGCGGCGCGGTTGGCGGCGTTGATCTGCAGCACCACCAGCCGCGCGTCTTCCGCGAGGTGCGCAGGACGCCCGTTGGCCACGGCGTCGGCCGCCGCGGTGTCCGGCGCGGACCAGCCGGTGGCATAGGCCTCCAGCGTGGCGGCCTCGATGAGGCCCCAGCGGTTGTGTGCGTAGTCCTCCGCCGAGGTGTTGGTGAGCGCCGCCGGCGCCACCGCGGTGGGAGGCTGGAGCGCGCCGCCGTCATCTTCTCCGGGCGGCGCCTCGCAGGCGCTCGTGGACAACGCGAGCGCCGCGGCGGCAAAGACATACGAATACCTGGGACCGGTCATGGGACTTCTCCTGATGTGAACGTCGAGGGAGGTGACGGCGGGTGGGGACGCGTCCGGGAGCGTCAACAACCGCCGGGGCCTGCGCCTAC
>CALNBU010001019.1 GCA_937875615.1 uncultured Archangium sp. | reverse complement strand
GGCTGACGTTGATGGAGCTCGAAGAGCAGCTCGACTGGGTCATCGCGCCGCAGCTGCGCATGGTGCCCGGCATCGTGGAGGTGAACAGCTTCGGCGGCGAGGAGCGCCAGTACCAGGTGCTCCTCGACCCGGGCCGGCTGGAGGCCACCGGGGTGTCCATCGCGCAGGTGGTCGACGCCCTCAACCGCTCCAACGCCAACGCCGGCGGCGGCTACATCGAGCACAACCGCGAGCACTTCGTCATCGGGACCGACGGCCTGGTGAAGAGCCTCGAGGATCTCTCGCGCGTGGTCATCGGCGCGACGCCGCAGGGCGTCCCCATCACCATCGACACCGTGGGCGAGGTGCGCTTCTCGCCCCGCCTGCGCCGCGGCGCGGCCAGCCGCAACGGAGAAGGTGAGGTGGTGGTGGGCGTGGCCCTCATGCTGCTGGGCGAGAACTCGCGCGTGGTCACGGCGGCGGTGAAGCAGAAGCTGGAGGAGCTCGAGCCCACCCTGACGCCGGGCACCCGCATCGAGCCCTTCTACGATCGCTCGATCATGGTGGACCGGACCATCGCCACCGTGGGTCGAAACCTCTTCGAGGGCGCGCTGCTGGTGGTGCTGGTGCTGCTGTTCCTGCTGGGCGACGTCCGCGCCGGGCTGGTGGTGGCGGTCACCATTCCCCTCTCGCTGCTCTTCGCCGTCACCGCGATGAACGCGCTGGGGCTCTCGGGCAACCTGATGAGCCTGGGCGCCCTCGACTTCGGGCTGCTCGTCGACGGGGCGGTGATCATCGTGGAGAACGCGGTGCGACGGCTCTCGGAGCGGCGGCCCACCACCGACGCCGAGCGGGTGCGCGTGGTGGAGGAGGCCACGCTCGAGGTGCGCTCCGCCAGCGTCTTCGGCGAGGCCATCATCGCCATCGTGTACCTGCCGGTGCTGGCGCTCTCTGGCCTCGAGGGGAAGCTGTTCCGCCCCATGGCCATCACCGTGCTGCTGGCGCTGGTGGGCGCCTTCGTGCTCTCGCTGACGCTGATCCCGGTGCTGACCAGCCTGGTGGTCAGGCCCCGCGCCCACACCGAGCCCTGGCTGCTCCGGCGGGCCCGGGCGCTCTACGCGCCGCTGCTCGACCTCGCGCTCCGCCGCCGCGTCGCCACCATGAGCGCCGGGGTGCTGACGCTGGCCGCCACCGTGTTGCTGTTCACCCGGCTGGGCGCGGAGTTCGTCCCCCAGCTCGACGAGGGAGATCTGCTCATCGAGGCCCGGCGCCTCACCGGCGCGGCGCTCACCGAGTCGGTGCGCACCGATCTCAACCTCCAGAAGAAGCTGCGCGCGCTGCCGGAGGTCGCGCAGGTGGTCGCCCGCACCGGCGCACCCGAGGTGGCCACGGACCCCATGAGCCTCGAGGTGTCCGACATCTACATCACCCTCACCCCCCGGGAGACCTGGCCGCGGGGCCGCACCAAGGCCGACGTGGCGCACGACGTGGAGGCGATCCTCGAGGCCTCGCCGGAGATCGGCGGCGCGGTCTCTCAGCCCATCCAGATGCGCACCAACGAGCTGGTGGCGGGCGTGCGCTCCGACGTGGGCGTGCTGCTCTACGGCCGCGAGCTGGAACTGCTCTCGACGCTGGGCGACCAGCTCGCGGCGGCGGTGCGACAGGTGCCCGGCGCCGTCGACGTGCGGGTGGAGCAGGCGGAGGGGCTCCGCTACCTGCGCATCACGCCCGACCGCAGCCGCCTCGCGCGCTACGGCCTCACCGTCGATGATCTCAACCAGCTCACCGAGACCCTCGCCGTCGGTCACCGCGTCGGCGACGTGCTCGAAGGCGAGCGCCGCTTCGGCATCGTGGTGAACGTGCGGCACGGCTTCTCGGGAGATCTCGAGGTGCTGCGCGCGCTCCCGCTGCGCTCCGTCACCGGTCAGGTGGTGCCGTTGGGTGACGTCGCCGAGCTGCGCTTCGTCACCGGCCCGGATCAGGTCGCGCATGGCGGTCAGCGCGCTGACGCCCTCGGGGCCGTCGAAGCGCGGTTCCGTGCCGTCGAAGAGCGTGCCGCCCGCCGCGCCGTCGCGCAGATCTCGCTGCCGCCCGCCTACCGCGTGGAGTGGGGCGGCCAGTTCCGCCACTACCTCGAGGCGCGGGATCGACTGGCGTTGGTGGTGCCCGCCGCGCTGGCCCTCATCCTCTTCCTCCTCTGGTTGGCCTTCGGAGAGGTGCGCCCGGCAGCCGTCATCTTCCTCACCGTCCCCTTCTCCATGGTGGGCGCGGTGCTGGCGCTCTGGCTGCGCGGCATCCCCTTCTCCATCTCCGCGGGCGTGGGCTTCATCGCGCTCTTCGGCGTGTCGGTGCTCAACGGGCTGGTGCTGGTGTCGCTGGCCCGGGAGCTCGAGGCCGGCGGCCTCTCCCGGCTCGAGGCCATCCGCCGGTCGGCCGAGACGCGGCTGCGCCCGGTGCTGATGACCGCGCTGGTGGCGTCGCTCGGCTTCGTGCCCATGGCGCTGTCCACGGCGCCGGGCGCCGAGGTGCAACGCCCCCTCGCCACGGTGGTCATCGGCGGCCTGCTCTCGGCCACCGCCCTGACGCTGTTGGTGCTCCCCGTCGTCTACTCCGGCCACCCCTCGACTGAAAGGACCTCATGTCACGCTTCGCTGCACGCATCAGACCCCACGTGGAACAGGCGCTCCGGGAAGCCGACGCCGCCGACCGAGGCCGTGATCCAGCGCGGGCCTTCTCCCTGCTGGAGCGAGCCCACGTGCTGGGCCAGGCCGCCACCTCCCACCACGTGCGCGTGCACTGGCGCATGTTCGTCTGGGGCTGGCGCCACCGGGACCTCCGCGAGTGCGCGGGCCAGCTGGTGCGCATCGTGGGCGCGGCGACCAAGACGGCCTTCGGTTGGGTGCCCACCGGCAACACCGGCGGCGCGCGCCTGAGCCCGTTCCAGCCGCTGCCCGTCGCGCCGGAGCTGGCGGCGCTCATCGACGAGGCCCGGCGCCCTGAAAAATGACGATTCGCGCCGCGCCCGTCGGCTACAACCGTGGGCTTCAGGCCCATGAGCGCATGCCAGCATTGCGGGCGGGAACACCCGCCTGAAACCAGCAGGTGCCCGATGACGGGCGACGCCCTCGCTAGCGCGGGGGCCATCGGCACCCGGGTCGACCGCTACCAGCTCGAGCGCCTGCTCGGCGCCGGCGGGTTCGGCTCGGTCTACCTCGCCCGCCACGTCCACACCGGCGCGCAGGTGGCGCTCAAGCTGCTCAAGAAGAACCTGGTGGCCGATGACGAGATGATCGAGCGCTTCCTCCGCGAGGCGCGCGCCGCGGCCGCGGTGGGCGACGAGCACATCGTCCGCGTGACCGACGCCGGGCTGACGCCCGACCACCAGGCCTTCCTCGCGCTGGAGTACCTCGAAGGCGTCGACCTCAAGGAGCTCGCGACCCGCGACGCCCCGCTGCCCTGGGGCCGCGTGGTGCAGCTGGTGCTGCAGTCCCTCGACGCGCTCTCGGCCGCGCACGCCCGGGGCATCGTCCACCGCGACATGAAGCCGGCCAACGTCTTCGTCATCAAGGACCGGGCCGGCAACGACTTCGTCAAGCTGCTCGACTTCGGCATCTCGAAGATCCACAGCGAAGCCAGCACCGCCGGCCTCACCCTCGAAGGGGTGGGCATGGGCACGCCCTCGTACATGGCGCCCGAGCAGTTCTTCGACGCGCGGAGCGTAGACCAGCGCGCAGACCTCTATTCCGTGGCCGCCATGCTCTACGAGCTGCTCTCGGGCCGCGTGCCGCTGGAGGCCGAGAGCTACGCGCACCTCATCCTCAAGGTGCGCGGCGAACAACCCCAGGCGCTGCACGACGTCGCCGCCGACGTGCCCCTGGCGCTCTCGCAGGTGGTGATGACCGGCCTCGCCAAGGAGCCGCACCAGCGCTGGCAGACCGCCCAGGCCTTCGCCGACGCCCTCCGCGCCGCCGCGCGAGACGCCACGGCGCAGGCCCCCGTCGCGCCGCGGCCGCTGGCCACGCCGGTGCGCGTGTCACACGGCAGCTTCGAGCAGACCCACACCCCGTCCCGTCAGCCGGAGGCGCCAGCCCGGGGAGGGACCTTCGTCGCGCCGCTCCCCCTCGCGCAGGCCGCAGCGCCGGTGGGCCCGCAGCCGGCCTCTCCAGCACCGCCGAAGAAGGACAACACCCTCAAGTGGATCCTCGCCATCGTCGGGGTGCTGATGCTGGGCGGCGGGTGTTGCACCTGCCTCGCCATCGTCGGCGTCGCCAGCGGCGGCTGAGCGCCCTTCAGAAGGTGGCCTGGCCGGGCACGCGCGGGTACGGGATGGCGTCGCGGATGTTGGCGAGGCCGCACAGGTAGACGACGAGCCGCTCGAAGCCGAGGCCGAAGCCGGCGTGCGGCACCGAGCCATACCGACGCAGGTCGCGGTACCAACCGTAGTGCGACGGGTCGAGGCCCATCTTCGTCATGCGCGCGTCGAGCAGCTCCAGGCGCTCCTCGCGCTGCGAGCCGCCGATGATCTCTCCGATGCCGGGCGCCAGCACGTCCATCGCCGCCACCGTCTTCCCGTCGTCGTTCATGCGCATGTAGAAGGCCTTGATGTGCTCGGGGTAGTTCATCACCACCACCGGGCGACCCACGTGCTCCTCCGTGAGGTAGCGCTCGTGCTCGGTCTGCAGATCGCTGCCCCACACCGGCGCGTACTCGAACTTCTTCTTCGCCTTCTGGAGGATGTCGATGGCCTCGGTGTAGTCGAGGCGCTCGAAGCTCGACTGCACGAAGCCCTCGAGGCGGGCGATGACCCCCTTCTGCACCCGCTCCTCGAAGAACTTCATGTCGTCCATGCGCTCGTCGAGGACGGCCTTGAAGACGTACTTGAGGAAGCGCTCGGCGAGATCCGCGTCGTCGTGGAGGTCGGCGAAGGCGATCTCCGGCTCGATCATCCAGAACTCGGCGAGGTGCCGCGTGGTGTTGGAGTTCTCCGCGCGGAAGGTGGGGCCGAAGGTGTAGACCTTCGAGAGCGCGAGACAGAAGGCCTCGACGTTGAGCTGCCCCGACACCGTGAGGAACGTCTCGCGACCGAAGAAGTCCCTGCTGAAGTCGACCTTGCCCGCCTCGGTGCGCGGCAGGTTGGAGAGGTCGAGCGTCGACACGCGGAACATCTGCCCGGCGCCCTCGGCGTCGCTGGCGGTGACGATGGGCGTGTTGACCCAGAAGAAGCCCTCCTCGTGAAAGAAGCGGTGGATGGCCTGCGCCGCGTGGTGCCGCACCCGGTTGACGGCGCCGAAGGTGTTGGTGCGCGGGCGCAGGTGCGCCTGCTCGCGCAGGTACTCCATCGAGTGCTGCTTGGGCTGCATGGGGTACGTCTCAGGGTCGTCGACCAGGCCGAGGACCGTCACCGCGTCGGCCTGGATCTCGAAGGCCTGCCCCTTGCCCTGGCTCTGCACCAGGGTGCCGGTGGCCGTCAGCGACGCGCCGGCGCTCAGCTTGAGCACCTCGCTCTCGTAGTTGGGCAGCGTGTTGGGCACCACCAGCTGGATGGCGTCGAAGCAGCTCCCGTCGCTCACCGCCACGAAGGAGATGCCCGCCTTCGAGTCACGGCGCGTGCGCACCCACCCGCGCACCTCCACCCTGGAACCGACCGACGGCTGCCCGGCAAGACCCTGCTTCACGCTGACTCGCTGCATGGCGCGCCAGTTAGCGCAATTCGGTCTAGGCTGCGCAACCCAAGTTTGGTGGCTTCGGTCCATCGTCTCGTCCGGGAGGTGTCGTTTGAATCGCTGGGTTGTTTGTGCCGCGTGGCTCGCGCTCACCGGCTGTCCCGGAGGCGGTGGAGGTGGCGGAGGGCCCTCGGGAGAGGTGACCCTGACCGGCGTCGTCACCTATGACTTCGTGCCCGCAGTCTACGTACCCGGCGAGGGCGGAGGTCTGGACTTCGCCCGGGCGCAGGCCCGGCCGGTGCGGGGCGGCGTGGTCCGCGTCATCGAAGACGACGCACTGCTGGGGAGCACCGTCACCGACGAGGACGGCCACTACACCCTCACCGTGAACGCCAGCGGCGGCGACGTGCAGGTGCAGGCGCTGACCCAGACCCAGTCACCGCCCATCCGCGTCGAAGACAACACCGACGGAGATCTCCTCTGGGGCGTCGTCAAGCGGGTGGGCACCGACACCACCACCGTGGATCTCCACGCCCCCCACGGCTGGACCGGCGCCCGCTACGAAGCCAGCCAGCGCGCGGCCGCCCCCTTCGCGGTGCTCGACAGCATGTACACCGCGGCCCAGGCCTTCATCGCCGTGCGCAACACCACCTTCCCCGAGCTCAAGGTGAACTGGAGCCCCAACAACGCGCCCCAGGCAGGCGACAAGTCACGCGGGCAGATCAGCACCTCGCACTTCTCGCCGCAGGAGGGTGAGATCTACATCCTCGGGCTGGAGGGCGCCGACACCGACGAGTTCGACGCCAACGTCATCGTCCACGAGTGGGGCCACTACTTCGAAGCGAAGCTCTCCCGCAGCGACAGCCCCGGCGGCCCCCACGGGCAGGGCTACGTCCTCGACCCGCGCATCGCCTTCGGCGAGGCCTGGGGCACCGCGGTGGCCGCGATGAAGGTGGCCTGCACCATGTACGTCGACACGGTGTGGAGCAACGGGCAGCTGCTGGCCACCGGCAGCGACGCCGAGACGCCACCCGGCAACGATGATCCGACCCCGGGCGTGTTCTCGGAGTACTCGCTCATCCGCGCGCTCTACGATCTCTACGACAACACCGCCGACGGCCCGCACGATCAGGCCGCCGTGGGCCTCGGCGCCGTCTACGACGTGATGGTCGGACACCAGCGCACCACCCCCACCGTCACCACCATCGGCAGCTTCCTCACCGGGCTCAAGCTGCGCGACGAGACCAACGCCGCCTACCTCGCCGGCATCGACGCCACCGTCGCCTATTACAACATCGGCTCGATCGTGAACGACCTGGGACAGGGCGATGATCCGCTCTTCCACATCTACACCGTGGCCCCCTCGCTGCCCTTCAACACCACCCTCTACCTGGGCGGCGGGCACGCCTCGAACACCTGGGAGCAGAACCAGTACTACGTGTTCGAAGGCACAGGCGGCACCGTCACCTTCTCGGCGTCGTCGGTCGACGACGTGGCCTTCACCATCTACGAGAACGGCACCCGGGTCGCCATCGTCGACGAGAACGAGAGCGGCCTCGAGTCGTACGGCGGCACCACCGTGGCCGACACCCTCTACGTCGTCATCGTCACCGGCTTCGGCCAGCGGCAGGGCGATTACCCCATCACCATCACCATCCAATGATCATGCGAACTGCTCTGCTTGCCATGACCCTGGCGCTCATCGGTTGCTCCGCGCGCCGCGACGCCGTCCACCCCACCGCCTCCGCCGACGAGCCCTCCACGAAGCTGTCGGGCGACACCCGGAAGCCGGGCGCGCCCACCGAGCTGCGCCACACGCTGGCCGACGGCGTGGCCTCGCTGACCCTCAGCTTCCACGGCGACGGGCACGTCGAGCAGGTGACGATCAACGCGCTCCACGACACCGGCGCGGGCCACTCCTCGCTCCAGCTGACCGGGCGCAGCCGCGACACGCTCACCGCCGCCGGCACCGTCCTCCGGGACGTAGACGTGCGCACCGGTGACAGCCGCACCTTCGAGCTCGCCTACACCGGCGACGGGCACCTGGTGGTCACCGTCCTCGGCACCTTCGGCGGCGAGCCCAGGAGCCGGGTCCACACCGTACAGCTGGGGACCCCCGCCCCCGTCGAGGGCGGCGAGCGGCGCCAGACCACCGACGACGGCGTCAAGGTGAAGCTGAAGTCGGCACAGTGAGCCGGCGGCTCACCAGCAGGAACGCCGCCGACAACACCACCGCCGCGCCGAAGGTGGAGGGCACGCCCACCGCGTCGACCAACACCCCGCTCAACAACCCGGGCACGGCCTTGCCCGCCACCTCGAGGCTGGCCAACACCGTGAAGTGCGTGGCGCCCACCCGGCGGTCGACCGAGGCCATCATCAACGCGAACATGGTGGTGGTCAGCGCCCCGCCGAAGCAGTGCTCGGCGAGGGTGATGGGCACCACGGAGCCGCGGGACACCTCGAACACCCCCAGCGTCAACGCCCACTGCGCCAGCAGCGGCAACAGCCTCAGCACCGCGGCGATGAAGACCGCCCGGGGCAAGGTGAAGCGGGTCGCGAGGAAGCCGCCCGCGAAGGAGCCCACCACCGACGCCCCCATGCCCCACCCACCCAGCCACAGCGCCACCTGGT
>CALNBU010001018.1 GCA_937875615.1 uncultured Archangium sp. | reverse complement strand
AGCTACGACGCGGCGCCTTATGCACGCCTGACTTCAGACCGTCAAACTCAATCTTCGCCGTCGTCGTCGGTCTCTGGCGCGACGTGCCCTTCGTCCTCGTCTTCTGCCGAGAGCTCGTCTTCGGGGATGTAGCCGTCGTTGAGATCCGCCTTCAGCACCTGGCTGGGCACGAACTTCACCACCCGGCGCGCCGTAATCTCGATGGGCTGGCCGCTCTGCGGGTTGCGACCCGGACGAGCGCGCTTGTACCGCGGCTGGAAGTTCCCGAAACCCGAGACCTTCACCTTGTCGCCGCGCTCCAGCGTCTCCTTCAGCGTGTCGAACACCAGCTCGACCAGCTCGGCCGACTCCTTTTTCGAGAAGCCCACCTTCTCGTAGACGCTCTCGATGATGTCCGCTTTCGTCATAGGGTCTCACAGCGTACCCGCCATGAAGACCCTGTCAACATATGGACTTTCTTACGCTTTCTTTTAGCCCCGGAGCGCGCCGCCCACGCGCGTCGTGACCTCGGCGACGATCTTCGCGTGGGCCTCCACCACGTCGGCGTCGGTCAGCGTGCGCTCTGACGAGCGATATTCGAGCGCGAAGGCCAGGTTCTTCCGCCCCTCCCCCACCTGCCGACCCGAGAAGACGTCGAACACCCGGGCGTCGACCACCAGCGGCCGGCCCACCTCGAGGATGACCTCGCGCACCTGCTCGGCGGGGACCTCCGCGGCCACCACCACCGCGAGGTCTCGCAACATCGACGGGAACCTGGAGAGCGGCGTCGCCTGCGGCACCAGCTTCGCGTGCGCCAGCAGCGACGCCACCGCGAGCTGGAACAAGAACACCCCTTCGGGCGCGTCGAGCTGCTTGCGCGCGCGGGGGTGGAGCTCGCCCAGCGTCCCCAGCACCACCTCGCCCAGCTTCACCGAGGCCGCGGCGCGCGGGTGGTACCAGGGCGACTCGAGCGGCTGCAGCGAAGCGCCCTCGATGTGCAACGACGCCAGCACTGCCTCCACCGCCGCGCGGGCGTCGTAGAAGTCGACCCTGGCGTCGGCCTCGGTCCAGGTGCGGCCGCGCTGCCGGGCGCCCCACAGCACGCCGGCCACCTGCAACGTCTCGGTGGCGGGCGTCTCGCCGGTGCCCTTCTGGTAGCTGCGACCCCACTCGTAGAAGCGCACGCCCTGCGCCTGATGGCGGGCGGAGCGGCTGACGTTGGGCACCAGGCTGGCGAACAGCGTGGTGCGCATCGTCGATTGCTCCACCGACAGCGGGTTGGCGACCAACACCGCGCCCGCCTGCGCCTCGAAGGCCGCCAGCTCGGCCGGCGCCACGAAGGAGTAGTTCACCACCTCGTCGAAGCCCTCTCCCGCCAGCGCCGCGCGCAGCCGTCGCTCCGCGGTCAGCGCCGGGCGCTCGGGCTCCAGGGTCTTGAGCCCCCGCGGCAGCGCGTCGGGCACCTGTTCGTAGCCGCGCACCCGCGCCACCTCTTCGATGAGATCTTCTTCGAGGGAGACGTCGACCCGGGCCAGCGGCACCGACCAGCGGTCCGCTCCCTGAGCGACGAAGCCCAGCGAGGCCAGCACCCGCGCCGACTCCCCGGCCGGCACCTCCACGCCCAGCACCTCGCCCACGCGCGCCGGGCGGAGCGTCACCACCCGCGGCGCCTTCACCTCCGGGTACACGTCCACCTGCCCCGCGAGCACCGCGCCGCCGCCCCACTCCACCAGCAGCGCCGCGGCGCGATCGAGCACCTCCGGCACCATCGAGACGTCC
>CALNBU010001017.1 GCA_937875615.1 uncultured Archangium sp. | reverse complement strand
CGGCAGCGGCACCTGCATCGGCACCGGGCCTTCGCGCTCGATGACGTCGTGGCCGAACTCCGGGCAGCCGGGCCCCGGCTGCGGCGCGTGTTCACGCCCCGCCTGCGGGTAGAGCGAGCGGTAGAGCACCTCGGTCCAGGTGCCGGGGAGCTGCGTCTCGCTGCAGGCCGGCACCACCAGGAGGTCTCTCGCGCGGGTGGCGGCGACGTACATGAGCCGCAGCCCCTCCTCGGCGTCGCGCTGCTTCACCTCGTCCTCCCGCTCGCGCAGCTCCACCGGCACGCAGCCCGCCAGCGCGTGCACCCACAGGCCGCGCTCCGCGTCGACCCAGTGCGAGGGCTCCTGCCGCGAGGCCGCGGCGGTCGGCTCGGCGAGAATCACCACCGGGAACTCCAACCCCTTCGCCGCGTGCACCGTCATCATCCGCACGCCCTCGGTGCCCTCCTCCACCAACGGTGCCTCCGGGGCCTCGCCCCCTTCGGCGTCGTCCTCCAGCGCCTCCACCACGTCGCGGAACGAGGTGGCGCGGCGCTCGTAGCCCCGCGTCAGCTCCGCGAGCTGAAGCACGTTGGCGAGGGCCTGCTCCCCGGCGGTCCAGAAGGCGACGCCCGCGTGCGCGCGCGTCAGCTCGAGGAAGGCGTGCACCGTCTCCGCCACCGCGCGCCGGTTGCGGAAGCGGTGGAGCGTCCCCAGGCCGGTCAACGCCTCCGCCACCTCCCGCGCCGCGTCGGGCAGCTCCGCGAGCGGCCAGGGGCGCAGGGGGTGCAGCCGGCCGTGCGCCTGCTTGAACGAGAACAGCTGCTCGTCGGTGAAGGCGTAGAAGGGGCCGCGCAGCGTGGCGTACACCGAGTACTCATCGTCGGGGCGCTCGATGGCCAGCAGCGCCACCCGCACCGCCAGCACCTCTTCCCGACGGTGGAAGGAGCGGCCCCCCACCAACACATGCCGCACCCCGCGCGCCTCCAGCGCCTGCGCGTAGGGCCGCGCGAGGTCGTCTTCCCGCCAACCGCGCATGCGCTTGAAGAGGATGCACACGTGCCGCGGCGCCACCGGCACCTCGCGCCCGCCCTCCTCCACCACCCAACCGCTCTTCGTCACCAGCCAGTCGATGAAGGCGCCCACCGCGTGCGGCACGCCCGCCTCCACCGCGCCCCGCGTCGGCCGGCCGTACTCGCTGAAGGGCTGCGGGGCCGGCAACGCCACCACCGAGGGCTGCGAGGTGCGAGCCGGGCGCGCGCGCTCCAGCGGCACCCAGCGCGCCTGGATCGCGCCCTGCATCGCCACCTCGAAGGCGCCGTTGATGGCCCCTTGAATGCCGGGCGTGGAGCGAAAGGACTTCGAGAGGTCCACCTCCTCCGCCCCGCCCTGCACCAGGTGGGCCTTCACCCGCTGGTAGAGGAGGATGTCCGCGCGCCGGAAGCGGTAGATGCTCTGCTTCGGGTCGCCCACCACGAAGAGCTTCCCCGGCGTGCTGCGGGTGTGGAACGGGCGGCTCTCCGAGGGCTCGTCGGCCGCCAGCAGCAGCACAATCTCGCTCTGCAGCGGGTCCGTGTCCTGGAATTCGTCGACGAAGAGGTGCGTGAAGCGCTGCTGCAGCGAGCGCCGCACCGACTCGTGCCGCTGCAACAAATTGCGCGTCAGCAGCAACAGGTCGACGAAGTCCAACACCCCGGCGCGGCGCTTCTCCTCTTCGTAGGCCGCCACCACCGGCTGCAGCTCCTCGT
>CALNBU010001016.1 GCA_937875615.1 uncultured Archangium sp. | reverse complement strand
GCCCTGCTGGCCGCGCGGCCGGCGCTGGCCCGGGCGTTCAACGCCTCCTTCGCCTTCCGGGTGAAGGACGCCGGCCTCGACTTCACCGTGGACCTCGCCGCCCCCACCCCCACCGTGAAGCCCGGCTTCGACAACGCCGCCACGACCCGGGTGACGCTGAACGACGAGGCGTTGGTCGCGCTGGAGAAGGGCGAAGAGGTGAGAGCGCTCTACCAGCACGGCGCGCTGCGCATCGACGGCGAGCTGGCGGCGGCGCGCGACCTCGGTTTCTTCAAGTCAACCCCTTGAACAGGAGTCAGCACCCATGGGCCAGCAAGTGAACGTTCTCGGAGTGGGGATGGTGAAGTTCCAGAAGCCCGGCGCCAGCGACGGCTACGAGGTGATGGCGAAGGGCGCCATCGTCACGGCGCTCGCCGACGCCGGCATCGACTACGCGGCGGTGCAGCAGGCCTACGCCGGCTACGTCTTCGGCGACAGCACCTGCGGCCAGCGCGCGGTGTACCAGGTGGCGCCCACCGGCATCCCGGTCATCAACGTCAACAACAACTGCTCGACGGGCAGCACCGCGCTGTACCTCGCGCGCCAGGCCATCGAGGGCGGGCTGGCCGACTGCGTGCTGGCGGTGGGCTTCGAGCAGATGCAGAAGGGCGCGCTGGCCGCGACCTGGAACGACCGCAGCAACCCGCTCGAGGCGCACCTCGAGGTGATGAACGCGCAGCAGGGCGTCACCCAGGCGCCCTTCGCGGCGCAGATGTTCGGCGGCGCCGGCCGCGAGTACCGCTGGCGCCACGGCACGAAGCGCGAGACCTTCGCGAAAATCTCGGCCAAGGCCCGCCGCCACGCCGCGAAGAACCCCTACGCGCTGTTCCGTGAGGTGCTGTCGGTGGAAGAGATTCTCGCCAGCGCCGAGGTGTTCGACCCGCTGACCCGCTTCCAGTGCTGCCCGCCCACCTGCGGCGCCGCCGCCGCGATTCTCTGCAGCGACGACTTCGCGAAGCGCCACGGCCTGCGGCCCGCGGTGCGCATCGCCGGGCAGACCATGAAGACCGACTTCGCGTCGTCCTTCGGCACCTCGATGATCTCCATGGTGGGCTTCGACATGGCGAAGGCCGCGGCCACCGAGCTGTACGAGCAGACCGGCGTCGGCCCCGAGGACGTGCAGGTGGTGGAGCTGCACGACTGCTTCACCACCAACGAGTTGCTCACCTACGAGGCCATCGGCCTCTGCCCCGAAGGCGGCGCGGAGAAGTTCATCACCGAGGACGACAACACCTGGGGCGGGAAGTATGTGGTCAACCCCTCGGGCGGGCTGCTCTCGAAGGGCCACCCGCTGGGCGCCACCGGCCTCGCGCAGTGCGCGGAGCTGGTGTGGCACCTCCGCGGCACCGCCGGCGAGCGACAGGTCGAGGGCGCCCGCCACGCGCTGCAACACAACCTGGGCCTCGGCGGCGCCTGCGTGATGACGCTCTACGCGCGCAACTGAAGGCGCGCCCTCACACCGTGGCGAAGCGCGCCGACGGGCCGTGCCCCTCGCTGCGCGCGCGCCCGTTGGCCGCCAGGTGCCGCAGCACGAAGAAGGCGGTCTCCGACTCGACCCCGGCGGCGCTCGCCAGCTCCGGCACCGTCTGCGGCGTGGTCCCCAGCGCGGTCAGCACCTTCCGCTGCACCACCAGCACCGCCTCGGCGGCCAGCTTGCCCGCCTCCACCCCGGGCTGGTGGTACGCGTTGACGTTGACCAGGCTGGCGTAGAGCCCCACCGTGCGCTCGAAGAGCGCGATGACCGCGCCCAGGCTGCGCGCGTCGACCTCCGGCAGCGTCAACGTCAGCGACGCGCGGCCCTTCTGAGAGAGCGCCTCGCGCGTGCCCAGCAGGAAGCCGGTGAGGTAGTCGCCCGACGTCACGCCGGGCTCCACCTCCAGCGAGCGGCCCGCGCGGTCCTTGAGCACCTCGATGAACAGCACGAAGTGGTTGAGCACCCCGTCGCGCAGCTGCTGCACGTAGGCGTGCTGGTCCGTCGAGCCCTTGTTTCCGTAGACCGACAGGCCCTGCTCCACCACCTTGCCGTCGAGGTCCTTCTCCTTGCCCAGCGACTCCATGATGAGCTGCTGGAGGTAGCGCGAGAGCAGCAGCAGCCGGTCTTTGTAGGGCAGCACCACCAGGTCCTTCGGCGCCGCGTGCAGCCAGGTCAGCGCCAGCAGCGCCGCGGGGTTCCGCTTCACGTCGCGCACGCGGGTGGCCTCGTCCATCACCCGCGCGCCCTCCAGCAGCGCGTCGATGTCGAAGCCCTGCAGCGCCGCCGGCAACAGGCCCACGGCCGAGGTCTCCGACGTGCGCCCGCCGACCCAGTCCCACATGGGGAAGCGCGCCAGCCAGTGCTCCGCCGCGCGGTGGAGTTGGCTGCCCGCGCCCGTCACCGCCACCGCGTGCTTCGTGAAGTCGAGGCCCGCGCGGGCGAAGGCCGCCTGCGCCTCCAGCATGCCGTTGCGCGTCTCCCGGGTGCCGCCCGACTTGGAGATGACCACCACCAGGGTGCGCGACAGCTCTCCACCGAGCTGCGCCAGCACGCGGTCGAAGCCGTCGGGGTCGGTGTTGTCGAAGAAGTGCGGCGTCAGCGCGTCGCCGCTGCCGCCCAGCGCGTCGGCCGCCAGCTGGGGCCCGAGCGCGGAGCCGCCGATGCCGATGACCAGCAGCCTGG
>CALNBU010001015.1 GCA_937875615.1 uncultured Archangium sp. | reverse complement strand
TCGGCGATGGCGGTGCCGCTGCTCTCCGGCAACGCGCTGCGCGGGGTGCTCTTCGTGGACAGCCGCGAGCGCATCAACGCCTTCAGCGAGAAGGACCTCAAGCTGCTCGCAGGCCTGGCGGGCCACGCGGCGATCGCCCTCGAGAACGTGGAGCTGGCCGGCAAGATCGAGCGCGAGGCGGTCACCCGCGCGGAGCTCTCGCGCTTCCTCTCGCCCGCGGTGGCCGAGGCGGTGGTGCACGGGAAGGTCGAGCTCCTGCGGCAGGGGCGGCTGGAAGAGGTGAGCGTCCTCTTCGCCGACATCCGCGGCTTCACCTCCATGGCCGAGCACGACTCACCGCAGGAAGTGGTCGACATGCTCAACGCGTTCTTCACCCGCATGGCCGACGTCGTCTTCCGTCACGAGGGCAACCTCGACAAGTTCATCGGCGACTGCGTGATGGCCACCTGGGGCCCGCCCATCACCCACCCCGACGACGCCAGCCGCGCGCTCCGCTGCGCGCTGGGGATGCTCGACGAGATCCACGCCATGAACGAGGCGCGCGTGGCGGCGGGGAAGAAGCCCATCGAGGTGGGCATCGGGGTGAACACCGGGCAGGCGGTCGTGGGCTACATCGGCTCCACCGAGCGCCACGAGTTCACCGCCATCGGCGACTCCATCAACATCGCCTCCCGGCTCTGCGGGCTGGCCAAGGCAGGAGAGATTCTGGCGAGCGAGGGCACGGTGCGCGCCGCCGGCCCCGGCTTTGAGGTGGAGGCCGTCTCCGTGCTTCAGGTGAAGGGCAAGGAGCGGGGCGTGCCCAGCTACCGGGTGCTCGACTTTACGGAGCGCTGAAGATCATGACCGGCGCGAAGACCTCGCGCAGCGCAGTGTCTCAGGCCTGTCCCAACTGTGGGCGGCAGCACGACGTCAGCGTGTACGTCTCTGGCCAGCAGCTGCAGTGCGCCTGCGGAATCCGCTTCGAGGTGTCTCGGGGTGACGTCGGCGGCAACCGCACGGTGAACGGGCGTGGCGAGCCGGTGTCGCCGGAGTTCGCGGTCACCGTCGCCAGCAGTCGGCCCCGCCCCAGCGACCACCTGCGCGACGACGAAGAAGAGGAGGCCACCGTGCTCAGCCCGCACCCCACGGTGCCGGGCTACGAGCTCATCGAGTTGCTGGGCAAGGGAGGCATGGGCGAGGTGTGGCGCGCCCGCCAGCTCTCGCTGGGGCGGCTGGTGGCGCTCAAGCTGCTCCCCGCGCGCTTCGCGAAGGACCGCGAGTTCATCTCGCGCTTCGAGAAGGAGGCCAACGCGCTGGCGGCGCTGTCTCACCCGGGCATCGTGCAGATCATCGACCGCGGTCAGGCCGGCGAGCACTACTACTTCACCATGGAGCTCGTGCCGGGCATCAACCTGCGCGAGATGATGAACGCCGGGCGGTTGCCACAGCGCGACGCGCTGCGCATCGCCAGTCAGGTGGCGCGGGCCATCGACTACGCGCACGAGACGAAGATCGTGCACCGGGATCTCAAGCCCGAGAACGTGCTGGTCGACGCGCGCGGCCACGTGAAGATCGCGGACTTCGGGCTGGCGGGCATGAAGGGCAACGAGCGCGACATCGCGCTCACCGCCACCGCGGTGGCCATGGGCACCGTCAACTACATGGCGCCGGAGCAGCGCCGCGACGCCAAGAACGTCGACCACCGGGCGGACCTCTATTCTCTCGGGGTGCTGGTGTACGAGCTGCTCACCGGCGAGCTGCCCATCGGTCGCTTCAAGGCGCCCTCGCAGCGCGCGCCGGGGTTGGACCCCGCGGTCGACGAGCCGCTGCTCCAATTGCTGGAGACGGAGCCGGAGGCCCGGCCGCCCAGCGCGCGCCACCTGGCGGAGACGCTGGAGGCCCTCGCGCCCACCTCGGCGCTCGTCCCCTCGTCATCACCGCGGGCCGCGCTGGCGCCGCCGGGCACCTCGTCGCTGACGCCGGCCTCGAAGGGGCCCTGGAAGGCCGGCGCGCTGGTGCTGTTGGCGTTGCTGGCGCTGGGCGTGACGCTCAAGTTCTGGCCGGGCCCGGGAGGCGCGGTGCCCTCGCGCGCGCCGGCCTGGTACGCGGACAGCGTCGACGACGAGGTGTTCTCGGCGCTGACGGTCATCGACGGAGGGCTGGTGCTGGGCTTCGAGCCTGCGCCGGAGCGCGACGGTGAAGAGCTCAACCTCCGCAGCGGCCAGTGGTCGTTGCAGGACGGGGTGCTGCAGGCCATCCAGTACGGCGACGCCACCGAGGGCGAGGTGCTGCGGCCGCGCGCGTACATCGCCAAGCGCTACTACCTCGCGGACCGGCTCAGCCTGGAGGTCGACGTGGAGCTGGGCCCGCTGCCGCCGGAGTTCCCGCCGGTGGTCCTCGTGGAAGAGCCGCACTTCGCGGAGCTGGCCTTCCGCATCCGTCGCACCGTGGTGAGCGCCTACGCGGTGCCCGGCGAGGGCATGCGCCTGGTGTGGAGTTACTTCGACAAGGCAGACCGGGAGGTCTCCGGCAGCTCCGAAGACAAGGTCGAGGCCCTGCAGAAGGACGCGGTGCGGGTGCCCGACGGGCGCTTCAAGCTCCGCTTGACCATGACCCCGCTCAAGGGCGGCGACGTGCGCGTGGAGGCCTACGCCAACGGTCGGAACTTCGCGCGCGAGACGCTCCCCGGCTTCACCGGCACCGTGGGGAAGGTGGCGGTGGGGTGTCGCAACCACACCTGTCGCTTCGACAACCTCACCGTGGTGGGCGTGGAGGCGAAGGCCCCGGAGGCGCCCGGCGGTCGCTGAGCCTTTGGGCTCAGTCCTCCGCGGCGTCGACGCCCAGCTCCCGCAGCTCGCCGACGGTCAGCGCGCCGAGCGCGGGGACGTGGGTGCGGGTGTGCAGGAGGTCCCACAGGCGCTGCGCGCCGCGGCGGGCGCTGGCGCGCCCGCCCATGGTGGTATCGATCTTCACCACGGCCGGGCCGACCTGTTCGACCAGCCGGGTGAAATCCGGCAGGCCGCTGACCAGCGGCGCGGCCGGC
>CALNBU010001014.1 GCA_937875615.1 uncultured Archangium sp. | reverse complement strand
GTGACCGCCCCCCCAGGCGAGCGCTGCTCGGCGCCCGAGATTCTCAACGCGTCGCCCGGCGCGCAGAGCACCGCCAACCACTTCAACGACAGCCAGCCCTCGGCGGCGTGCGGGGTGTCGGCGGGCACCGTCCCCGACCGCGTGTACCGGGTGACGCTGCTGCCCGACGAGTCGATGGTGGCCACGGTGATGCCCAGCGGCAACTGGAACCCGCTCATCTACCTGCTGCCCTCTCTCGCCATCTGCGGCACCAGCGGCGCGCTACCTGCCTGCCTCGCCAGCAGCGACGCGCCCGCCGGCGCGGGAGAGAACCTCATCTACCGGAACACCGCCAACCAACCCCAGGAGGTGTTGTTGGTGGTGGACGGCGCCACCCCGGCGGACTTCGGCAACTTCACGCTCTCGTTGGCCTTCGTGCCGCCCACCTGCGGCGACGGCATCATCAACCTCGGAGAGACCTGCGACGACGGAGGCGGCGTCAACGGCGACGGCTGCTCCGCGGCCTGCACCATCGAGCCCGGCGCCCGCTGCACGGGTGCGCCCAGCGTGTGCAGCGTCATCGCCCGTCCGACGTCCTCGCTCTGCGCCGACGTCAGCACCGGCACGCCGCTGCTCACCAACGTCGACGACGCGGTGTCACCGAACCTGCCGCTCCCGTTCACCGTGTCGCTCTACGGGAACCACCTGCAGCGCTACGCGGTCTCCAGCAACGGCTTCATGGCACTGCTGGCCAACAGCACCGAGACCATCAACCCCACCATCAACAACGCGCAGCTCCCCAGCGTCACCGCGCCCAACGGCATGCTGGCCCCCTTCTGGGATGACCTCAATCGCATGACGGTGCGGGTGCTGACCGGGGGGCTGGCGCCCAGCGCGCAGGTCTTCGTCGTCGACTGGAGCGGCGGCATCTGGACCAGCCAGGCCAACACCTCCGAGGTCCACTTCCAGGTGCAGTTCTCCCAGGCCACCGGCGCGATGGAGTTCATCTACTGCGACGCCTCCCCGGGGAACCTCCTCGACGGCATCAGCCGCATCGGGGGCAGCGGCGCCACCATCGGCGTGGAGAACCTCACCGGCACCGACGGCTTCATGATGCGCTTCAACAACGTGGTGACCACCTGGACCGCGACCTGGCCCTCGGCGTGGCGCTGGAACGTCCCCTGAGCCGCGCCGCCGGCCGCCTCAGCGGGTGACGACGCGCCGCAGGTGCGGCCCCAGGCGCGTCACCGTCTCGTAGTGGATGGTCTGCGCCCAACCCGCCAACAGCTCGGCGGAGACCACCTCGTCTCCATCTCGGCCCAGCAGCGTCGCGGTGAGCGGCGCCTCGTCGTTCACCGCGTGCGTCACGTCGGCGATGAGGTGGTTCATCATCACCCGGCCCAGCACCGGACAGCGGCGACCGTTCACCAGGACGTGCGCCTTGCCGGAGGCCAGTCTCGGGTAGCCGTCCCAGTAGCCCACCGGCAGCACCGCCACCCGCGTCGCCGCCTCGCAGCGCCAGGTGCAGCCGTAGCCCACATAGCTGCCCGCGGGCAGCCACTTCACCACCTGGCTCGCGCTCCGCCAGCTGAGGACGGGCTCCAACGTCGGCACGTCGCCCAGCACCACCCGCGCCGACAGCCGCGTCTCCGCGGAGGGCCACAGCCCATAGAGCGCGATGCCGGGCCGGATGACGTCGAGGCGTGAGGGCGGCAGCACCAGCGCCGCGGCCGACGCGGCGAAGTGTCGCACCAGCCCACCCACGCCCAACCGCGCCTCGAGCCGCTCGACCCCGGCGCCGAAGCACGCCAGCTGGCTCTGCGCGAAGTCCTGCTCGGTCACGTCTTCGGTGTTGGCGAAGTGACTCATCGCGCCGCGCACGCGCGCGCCCCGGAGAAAGTCGGCGTCGCCGGCGTCGAGCGCTTCGGCGGTGAAGCCCTCGCGCCCCAGGCCGGTGTCGAGGTGCACGTGGACGTCGGGCGTCAACCCCGCGGCCGAGAGCGCACGCACCGCGGCCTCGAAGCCACGCTCCGCCGCCACCACGCTGACCCCCAGCCGCGCCAGCGCCAGGCAGTCATCGACCGAGACGGCGCCCATCACCACCACCTCACGGCGCGGCTGCGCCGCTGAGGCCTCCCAGGCGCGGATGCGGGCGGCCTCCTGCGGGGTGATGACGTACAGCACGTCGACGCGGCCGTGCACCAGCGAGAGCATCTCCAGCAACCCGTGGCCGTAGGCGTTGCCCTTGAGCACCGCCCCCACCCGCGCCGCGCCCGCCACCGCGCGCAGCACCTTGAGGTTCGCGGCGACGGCGCCGTCCGAGAGCTCTATCCACGAGGCCGGAGTCATGGCGTCGCCACGTACCATTTTTCATGCCAGCTTCCGCGGCGTGATGCGCGCGCTGCCCCTGCTGCTGCTGTGGTGTGCCTCCGAGGCGCGGGCGCAA
>CALNBU010001013.1 GCA_937875615.1 uncultured Archangium sp. | reverse complement strand
GGTGGCCGCCGCCATCATCCGCCTGCTGAGCCACGACCACCCGTGAGCCGGCGGGCCTACATCAGCGCCAACCGGTGACATCACACGTATCGCTGGTTGACGCGTGCGGGCAAGGCCGCCTACGTGTGAGGTACTTTCCACCCGGGCGCGGCCCGCCGGCGCCCGCTTGAACCACAAGGACGAACCCCACATGTCGAACCGCCTCGCGGTCGCCATCTTTCTGGTCCTCGCCAGCGCCTGCCGCGTGGTGGAACCGCCGCCCGCGCCCGACGCGCCGCGCATCCTCTCCTTCTCCGCCGACAAGCAGCGCCTGTCTCAGGGCGAGCCGGCGACGCTGTCGTGGCGGCTCTCGGGGGCCACCCTGGTGGAGCTGTTCGACGCCCAGGGCCACGGCGTGCAGCAGACCGGCGACGCCAACGTCGGCTCGGCGGTGGTCGCGCCCTCGGCCAGCACCGTCTACGTGCTGCGCGCCACCGGCGAAGGTGGGCGGGCCATCTCCTTCATCCAGATCGCCGTCGACGAGGCGCTGACCGACAGCTTCCTGCTCGCGGTCCCCGACACCATCGAGGCCGGAGAGACCGCGCAGCTCCTCTGGCAGGCCCGCGGCGCCAGCCGGGTGACTTTGTCTTCGGGCGACGGAAACGACGTGCTGCTGCGCGACGGCGCCGGCACCCTGGAGGTCTCGCCGTCCGTCTCCACCGACTACGTCCTCAACGCCTGGAGCGCCCCGGGGGCTCCGCCGCTGGCCTCGCTGGCGCGGGTGAACGTGCGGCCCCGCGTGCTCCAGTTCAGCGCCTCGGCCACGCAGGGCGCCTTCCCGGGGCTCCCGCTCCGCCTCGCCTGGAACACCGCCGGCGCCAGCCGCGTGGTGCTCGCGGAGCGCACCTTCGGCCAGCTCGCCGTCATCGACGGCGAGGCCGCGCTGAATGGCACCTTCGACTACGTCCTTCCCGAGACGCTCCCCGGGAACTACCCGCTCACCGAGGGCCTCGCGCTCCGCTTCACGCTGTCCGCCCGCGGAGGCGACGCCGTGGCCAACCAGACGGTGACGGTCACGCTCGGCGAGGCCCCGGTCATCGACGAGCTGACCATGCCCGACGCCGTGACCCAGAACGGCCGCTTCGTCCTCTCGTGGCGCACCGTGGCCGCGGAGCGGGTGCGGGTGCTCGCCGGTGGGCTGGTGGTCTTCGAGAGCGACGACCCGGCGCGCGTCAGCGCAGGGCAGGTGCAGCTCGACGCGCCCCCCGTCACCAGCGACTACACGCTCGTGGCCTCCGCCGGCTCCGGCCTGGCGGACACCCAAACCCGCCAGCTGCGCGTGGTGGCCCCGCCCAGCATCAACAGCTTCGAGCTCACCGCCAACCTCGCCGCCTACGGTGACGTGGCCACCGCCCAGTGGACCACCAGCGACGCGGTGCGGGTGAAGCTCCGGGTGAGGAACGGCGCGACGCTGCACGACGTCACCGCGCCGGTGCGAGTGGCCAACGGCAGCACCACGGTGCGCCCGGTCACCAGCGCGACCCTGGTGCTGGAGGCCTTCAACGCCGCCGGCGACGCGGTGCGGGCGCAGCGCACCGTCACCCTCAACGGCCAACCCGGAGCCACCGTGGACGAGGCGGTGGTGCTGCGCGGCAACGCCACCGTCGCCCGCTGGACCCTCGCCTCCCTCGGGGTGCAGGAGGTGGTGGGGCTGCCGGTGGAGAACTTCCTCATCCAGCTCGGCAGCACCGCGTTCGACGACCTGACGCTGGTGCCTGAGGCGCAGGCGCTGCGCTTCGATGACCCCCTCGACGGCACGATGTTCGTGCGCTTCCCCACGGGCTTCGAGTGGCGCGTCTCTGGCGTGCAGTACGACGGCCTCTACGCGTCGGTGAACGGCTTCCTCGCCTTCGCGCCGCTGGTGGCGCCGGCGAACGTGGACCTGAGGGCGGGCGGCCCCAACATACTGGCCCCGCTGTGGGACGACCTCCAGCTCGGCCCCAACTCCAGGGTCTTGACGGCCGTGCGCCACCACCCCGGCACCCAGGAGCCCTTCTTCGTGGTGCAGTGGAGCCACGTCGAGCGCGCGGACCTCCCCGGCTCGTCGTTCAACTTCCAGGCGCAGGTCTACGAGACGGGCCAGGTGGTGTTCGCCTACGGCCCGATGTCCGCGCCGGTCGACACCGCCACCATCGGCCT
>CALNBU010001012.1 GCA_937875615.1 uncultured Archangium sp. | reverse complement strand
GGGCGGTGCGATCGGGCTCGGCCTGCAGCTCTCCGGTCAGGGTCAACATGGAGGGCAGCGGGGCGCGCCGCGCCTTCGTGGTGCGGATGCCCGCCTCGGCGACCACCTCGGGCGTGGGTCGGAGCCGGTCGGGCAACGCCTCGTGTGCTTCCTCGTCGTGGTGGGACTCCCGTTCAGGGGCGTCGGCGGTGGGGGTGCCCCGTTGACAGGCGGGCAGCGTGGAGAGGGAAAGAAGGAGGACGAGAGACGACAGCATCCGCGCGCGGACGCGCAGACCGATGACAGCAGCCATGTGGTGAGACCTTCGTGTCTTGAAGAGGGTGGAAGACACCGCGCGGGGCGGTGAACCTTTCAGCGATCTTCAGACAGGCGGCGGCTTGAACGGCGGCTCGTGATGGCCCTGCGTAGGGACCCGCCGGGGCGCGTCGCCGCGGGGCAGCGGCGTGTCATGGCGGCGGACGGTGGCGACGGCTTCGTGCATCGACACCACGTGCGTGGAGGGGACGCACCGGGCGCATTGCTGGGTGCACGGCGCGCCCGTCTCTTCACAGTCGTCCGCGCAGCAGGCCTCCCCGGCGGCCCAGCCGGCGAGCTCCAGCCCGGCGTGCAGCGACGGCGCCGCCACGCACCACAGCACCAGCGCCAGGAGGCGCAAGAGCGAGCGGAGGTGGGGGCGGGGCGCGCGCACGGGTCGAGGGCTCTTCAGGGGGCCGCCACGGGGGGACAGGAGCCGGACCTGGGGGCGCAGGACTTCCGGTACTCGATGGGCTGCCCGTTGGCGCCGGTGCAGAAGCGCCGGGTGCCCTCGTTCTCGACTTCGAAGCTCTGGCACGAGGCGCTGCCTCCGCCGGGCGGCGCGTCGCAGAAGCCCGCAGAGCACTCGTGGATGACGCCGCCGCACTCGTAGCCGCTGGGGCAGTCGAGATCCTCGGTGCAGTCGTGCCCGCAGAAGGACTGGGTCTGGCCCTCGGTGAGGAAGGTCAGGCACGTCGCGCTGACACCGCAGCCGAAGCCTCCGCTGCAGGTGTCGCAGTCGACGCGGCCGGAGCGCGGCGCGCAGACGCCGGTGGCGGTGTTGCAGAACTCATCGACCGGACAGTGATCATTGGTGCGGCAGAAGAAGGTGCACTGGCCCGACACGCAGGAGTTCTTCGGGGCGCAGTCGCTGTCGTCGCGGCAGCCCGGGCGGCACTGCAGGGTGGCGGTGCTGCAGACGTTGTTGAGCTGGCAGTGCTCGTCCAGCGTGCAGGGGCCGTCGGCGAGGCAGTTGGTGGTGGTGGTGTCGCAGAAGGTGCCGGTCGGGCAGTCGAGGTTGGAGGTGCAGGCCGACGCCGACTGGCAGTAGCCCAGCACGTTGCAGAAGTTGCCCGCGGGGCAGCCGGCGTTGTTGACGCACTTGCACTGACCGCTGGCGCCGTCGCAGACCTGGTTGGCGCCGCAGCTCGCGTCGTTGATGCACACGCAGCGGTTGTCGGGGCCGCGCATGAAGCCCTGCGGACAGCAGGC
>CALNBU010001011.1 GCA_937875615.1 uncultured Archangium sp. | reverse complement strand
TGGCCGGGCTGGCCGCGGTGGGCGCGGCCCGGGCGCTGGGCGCCGACGTGCGCGCCTTCGACACCCGCGCCGCCGCTCGCGAGCAGGTGGAGTCGCTGGGCGCGCGCTTCCTCGAGGTGACGCTCAAGGAGTCGGGCGAGGGTCAGGGCGGCTACGCCAAGGTGATGTCGCCGGAGTTCATCGCCGCGGAGATGGCGCTGTTCAGGCAGCAGGCGCGCGAGGTCGACGTCATCATCACCACCGCCCTGGTGCCGGGCGCGAAGGCGCCGGTGCTGCTGCCGCGCGACGTGGTGGACTGCCTCAAGCCCGGCTCGGTGGTGGTGGACATGGCCGCGGAGCAGGGCGGCAACTGCGAGCTGACGAAGCGCGACGAGGTGGTGCTGTACCGCGGCGTGCAGATCCTCGGCTTCAGCGACCTCGCCAGCCGTATGGCGCCGACCTCCAGCCGCTTCTTCGCCATGAACCTCTGGCACCTCGCGGGTGAGCTGGGGAAGGGCGAGGTGCTGGAGGTCGACCTCTCCAACGACGTGGTGCGCCCGGCGCTGGTGTTGCACGGGGGCGAGGCGCTGCCGCCTCCTCCGGTGAAGGAGCCCGCGCCCGCCCCGCAGCCGCCGCCCCCCGCGGCGAAGGCGGTGCAGCAGCAGATTCAGTCACCCACCCGGCGCGCCTGGGGCAGCACCGTGGGCGGCCTGCTGGTCATCGTGGTGCTCTTCGTGCTGGGCCGCTACGCGCCGCCGGAGTTCCTGCAGCACTCCACCGTCTTCGTGTTGGCCTGCTTCGTGGGCTGGCAGGTCATCTGGTCGGTGTCGCCCGCGCTGCACACGCCGTTGATGAGCGTCACCAACGCCATCTCCGGGGTCATCATCGTGGGCGGCCTGCTGCAGGTGGGCGGAGACTTCGACCTCGCCTCGCTGCTCGGCGCCGCGGCCGTGCTCTTCGCCGCCATCAACATCTTCGGCGGCTTCCTCGTCACCCAGCGCATGCTCAAGATGTTCAGACGCGACGATGCTGCACCGGCGAAGGGAGGGCACCCGTAATGGACGGCCTCCTCAACGTCGCCTACCTCGCCGCGGGCGTGCTGTTCATCCGCTCGCTGGGCGGGTTGTCCCGGCAGGAAACGGCGCAGCAGGGCAACGGCTTCGGCATCTTCGGCATGGTGCTGGCCATCGTGGTGACCGCCATCGCGTGGGGTCTGCAGGGCGACCTCGGCGCGCGCACCAACGGCCTGGCGCTGTTGGTGGGCACCGTGTTGGTCGGCAGCATCATCGGTGGCGTGCTGGCGAAGCGCGTGGAGATGACCGGGATGCCGGAGTTGGTGGCCATCCTCCACTCCTTCGTGGGCCTCGCCGCGGTGCTGGTGGGCTTCTCCTCGTACCTCCGCCCGGCGAACCCCGCCCCCGACGCGCTCCGCCACGTCGTGCACCAGGTCGAGGTGTGGGTCGGCATCGCGGTGGGCGCCATCACCCTGACCGGCTCCATCATCGCCTGGGCCAAGCTGAAGGGCTCGCTCTCGGGCAAGCCGCTGTTGTTGCCCGGTCGCCACGCGCTCAACGCGCTGGTGGCGCTGGCCATCGTGGGGTTGGCGGTGCCCTTCATCCAGGCGCCGGGCCAGGAGGGCCTCGTCTTCCTGCTGGTGATGACCGCGCTGGCCTGTCTGCTGGGCGTGCACCTGGTGATGGCCATCGGCGGCGCCGACATGCCGGTGGTGGTCTCGCTCCTCAACAGCTACTCCGGCTGGGCGGCGGCGGCGGCGGGCTTCATGCTGGCGAACGACCTGCTCATCGTCACCGGCGCGCTGGTCGGCGCCTCCGGCACCATCCTCTCCATCATCATGTGCCGGGCCATGAATCGCTCCATCCTCAGCGTGGTCTTCGGCGGCTTCGGCACCGGCGAGAGCAAGCCGTCGTCAGGTGGCGCGCAGCCGGCGGGCGAGGTGACGGAGATGAAGGCCGACGAGGTGGCGCGGCGGCTGCTCGAGGCCAGGAGCGTGGTCATCGTGCCCGGCTACGGCATGGCCGTGTCCC
>CALNBU010001010.1 GCA_937875615.1 uncultured Archangium sp. | reverse complement strand
ACCCGGGCCATCGAGCAGGGGCGCTACAAAGACGTGAACGCGCTCGGCGTGGCCTCCATCGTCGCGGTGCGCAACGCGGTGGGCGGCGTCTCCATCCCCTTCATCTTCGGCGGCGATGGCGCCACCATGTTGGTGCCCACCTCGGTGTTGCCCGCGGTGACGCGCGCGCTGCGCGGCCTGCAGGTGCTGGCGAAGGAGGGCTTCGACCTCGGCATGCGCGCCGGGCTGGTGCCGGTGTCGGCGCTGCGCGACGCGGGCCACGAGGTGCTGGTGGCGCGGTTTCGCGCCAGCGCGCACGCCACCTTCGCCATGTTCGCGGGCAGCGGCATCGCCGAGGCGGAGCGCTGGGTGAAGGACGCCGAGCGCGGCGAGGCCTGGGCCGTGGCGCCGGGGGAGGCCGGCGCCGACTTCGCGGGCTTCGAGTGCCGCTGGGAGCCGCTGCAGAGCCAGAAGGGCGAGGTGCTCAGCCTGCTGGTGCAGGCGCGCGCCAGCGACCGCCAGGCGGCCGCCCGCGTCTATCGCCACGTCATCGACGAGCTGGAGCGCATCCTCTCTGGCGACGGGCGGCCGGTCGCGCCGGGGAACCTCCAGCTCGCGACGGAGGCCCGGCGCTTCGACGCGGAGGCCACGCTGCGCAGCGGGCGCCGCGGCGGGTTGGGCTTCTGGTGGGCGCGGCTGCGCGCGGCGTTCATCAACCGGGTCGGGCGCCTGCTGCTGCGCTTCGGTTGGCGGGCCTTCGACTTCCCCGGCGACGTGTACCGGCAGCAGGTGGTGGTCAACACCGACTTCCGGAAGTTCGACGACACGCTGCGCATGGTGCTCGACGTCAGCGCCGCTCAGCGGGAGGCGCTGCTGGCGTTCCTCGAGCGCGCCCACGCCGAAGGGCAGGTGGTGTTCGGCCTGCACAGCGCGCCCGCGGCGTTGATGACCTGCGTCATCACCCAGCACGACGGCGACCACGTGCACTTCGTGGACGGCGCTGACGGCGGCTACGCCCTGGCCGCGCGTCAACTCAAGGCCCAGCTCAAGGCCGGGCCGCCTCAGAAGAAGGTGTAGCCCAGGCCCGCCGCGGCGCTGAAGTAGTGGGTCGGCACCCAGACGTGCATCAGGGTGAGGTTGAGCGTCAGCCCCGACGCGCGGAAGAAGGGCAGGTGGAAGTCGAGGCCGTAGGAGATGCCGAAGCCGGGCACCACGCGGATGCCGTCGGACTGGTCGTGGAGGCCGCCGAAGCCGGCGGCGAACTTGGCCTCGAACTCCGGGGCGAAGACCGGCACCTTCACCTGGGCCATCCAGCCGCCGATGAGGTCCGGTCCGCGGTCGGGGCCCAGCATGTCCTTGTTCTGGACGAAGGTGTGCAGCAGGCCCAGCACCACGCCGTTGTCGAAGGTGCCGCCGATCTCCATGGCGTGGAAGAGCCCTTCGTTGTCGGGGCCGCCGCCCAGGCCGAAGGAGACGTGGAAGTGGAACCCGTCGCGCTCGACCGGGTGGCCGAAGATGAGCGAGCGGCTGTTCCAGGTCGCGTGCTGCACCGGCTGGTCGGCCTCGGTGGCCTGGGTAGCCTGCGCCGTCGGTTCGGCCGCGCAGGTGAGCGCGAGGAGGGTGGGGAGGAGCACGGCGCGGAGCCTAGGCCGTTCAGCGCCGCGCCGTGAACCGGACAGGTGTCCGGGCGGGCACTTCACCTCGTCGCCGGTCGCTGCTAGGGGTAGCGCCGCCTCATGATCTACCAAGCCGATCGTCGCAGCGTCGCCTTCCTGAGCGTCTATTACGCGGTGGTCATCGCCGCGTGGTCCATCCCCACCAGCTGGCCGGCGCGGGTGGCCCTGATGCTCTTCTTCTGCTTCAGCTCGTTCACGGCGGCGATCATGAGCCACAACACCGCGCACACGCCGCTGTTTCGCGAGCGCTGGAAGAACGCCATCTGGGGCGTGCTGCTCTCCATGGCCTTCGGGGGCCCGGTGGCGGGCTTCGTTCCCGGTCACAACCTCTCGCACCACGCGCACCTGGGCACCGAGATGGACAACGTCCGCCACGGGAAGGCGCGCTTCCGCTGGAACTTCCTCAACCAGGCGCTGTTCTTCTTCCTCGTGCTGCCCAGCATCCTCCGCAACGAGCAGCGCTACTGGGCCGAGGTGAAGCACGATCCCCGCGTCAAGGATTGGGCGTTCCAGTACCGGCTCGAGAACTGGGCGCTGAACCTCTACCTGTTCCTGCCGCTGGTGCTCGACGCCATCGCGCTGCAGGGCGTGCCGTGGCGCGCCCTCATGTTCGTGCTGATCCCCAAGGTGTACGGCGTGTGGGGCATCTTCGGCACCAACTACTGGCAGCACGACGGCTGCGACACCGAGAGCGAGTACAACCACTCGCGCTCCTTCATGAGCCCGGTGCTCAACTACTTCGCCTTCAACAACGGCTTCCACGCGGTGCACCACGACAGGCCGGAGCTCCACTGGAGTCTGCTGCCCGCGTACCACGCGGCGAACTACCACGGCCGGTGCCACCCCTCGCTGGAGCAGAAGAGCCTGTTCCTCTACCTCTGTCGCACCTGCCTCTGGCCGGCGAAGCGGGAGACCTACGACGGCAAGCCGGTGGTGTTGCCGCCAGCGTCTCCCGACGTGGATTGGCCCATCGTGCCCATGGGGTTCAACGGGCCCATCCGCGACGCGCGGCTGCCTGAAACCCAGACGTGACGGGCGCCTGAGGGCGGCCGGTTCCGCGCGAGGGGCGCGTGGCAGAAGCCGCGCATGCGATGGCCTGTTGCGGTGTGGTTGATGTCTCTGGTGGCGTGTGGACCCTCGCCTGTCGCCACGCTCGGCGACGACGGTGGTGTGGCGCCGGAGGTCGAGGTCATCCCCGAGCGCCAGGACTCGGGCGTGGTCGAGGACGCGGACGCCGGCGACATCGACTGGCCTGAAGACGAGGAGCCCGAGGAGACGGACGCGGGAGAGCTGTCGTCCGAAGACGAGGACCCTGGCGATGCGGGGGTGACGCCGGGCGCTGGCGGCGCGCCGGACTCAGGCGTCGCGACTCCAGCGGATGCCGGCGTCGCGGGGCATCTCTCGTTCCGGGTGATGACCTACAACGTCCGCGGACCGCTCGACACCGGCGCCCACGCCTGGCGCAATCGCCGGGCGGCGGTGGTGCAGCGCATCCTGGACAACGCGCCGGACATCGTCGGCGTGCAGGAGGCGCAGGTGGCCAGCGGCGAGGATCTCCCGGCCGACCTCATCGCCGGGCTACAGAGCGTCTATGGCTACTACCGTCCGAGCGGCTCCAGCCCGAAGCTCATCTTCTACAAGAAGACCCGCTTCACCCGCTTCGCGCAGGGCAAGGCGGCGCTGCCCAACCCCTACGCCGCGGGGCACCTGTGCGCCACGCGCGCTGCCGGCAAGCACCTCGCGTGGGCGAAGCTGCGCGACCGGCTGACGGGCCGCGAGTACTTCGTGGGCAACACCCACTTCGCGTGGTCGTCGGCCTGCGGCGAGGGGCGGCGGGTGCAGGCGGTGGAGGTGAAGGCGGTCATCGGCGCGCAGGCCGGCGCGCTGCCCGTGGTGCTGTTGGGCGACTTCAACGTCGACGACCAGCGCTCCGGGGAGACCGCCATCGAGGTCCTGGAGTCGGAGGGCCGCGCGCTCTTCCGCACCGCGCGCCACGACGGCGCGACCTCCCCGGACCACGCGACCTTCAACGCCCGGTGGAATGGCAGCGGCACCAACACCGCCCGCCTCGACTACATCTTCCACAGCGGCCGGGCGCTCACCTCCTCCGCGCCGACCATCGACCGCTGGCCCGGCACCGACACCGGCACGCCGTCGGATCACTTCCCCGTGCTGGCCACCCTCCGCGAGGCGGTGTTCGAGCCGGGCTCGACGCTGGTGCAGGTCCCCGACGGAGAGAACGAGGGCGCGAGGCTGTACTTCGCCGACGTCGACGGAGATGGCTGCGCAGATCAGCTCTCCTGGTCGAGCACCTTCGACGGAGGGCAGACCTGGTGGGCCCGGTCGAGCTGCACCGGCACCTTCTCGGCGCCGCAGAAGATGACCGGGGCCACCAGCGGGGTGGCGTCGACCCGCTTCTTCTTCGCCGACCTCACCGGCGACGGGTGCGCCGAGAAGATCTCCTGGCGGCCTACCTACGACGCCGGGAACCTGCGCTTCTACCGGGGCCGCTGCGACGGCACCTTCGACGCGGTGGAGACGTTGCCTGGCCTCGCCAGCGCCAGCGAGGCCACCCACTTCTTCTTCGCCCGCGTCTCCGGGAGCCGCTGCGCGGACCTCGTCCGCTGGAATGCGCAGGAAAACGGCGGGCGCCTCTCGGTGTTCTCCGCCGCGTGCCAGGGGCAGGTGGCCTTCGGCGCGGAGCGCTCGGCGGCGGGTGGGGCGCAACCGCAGGTCGGCACGGCACTCTTCTTCGCCGACGTCGACGGCGATGGACGGGACGACGCCATCGCCTGGCACCCGCAGGTCAGCGGCGGGCAGACGCGGGTGTTCAAGGCCGACGGCGCCGGGACCTTCAGCGCGCTCTTCACCCACACCGCCGGCAGCAGCGGCGTGGCCAGCACGCGCTTCTTCTTCGCCGACTTCACCGGCGACGGGTACGCCGACAAGTACTTCTGGCGCCCGGGCTTCAGGAACGGCCGCGGCCAGCTCTACCCCGGTACGGGCAGCGGCTTCGCGGGCAGCCCGCTGATGGACAACACCGGCTGGAGTCAGTCGGAGCGCACCGCGTTCCTGTTCGCCGACACCGACGGTGACGGGCGCGCCGACAAGACCTACTGGAACCCCGGCGCCAATGGCGGCGCGGCGAAGGTGTTTCGGGCTCGCTGAGGCTGTCGTATTTTTCGGCAGGTCTGGAAACTGTACGCAGGGCTCGACGGGGAAGTGCTACACCGGCCGAGATGCACATGCGTTGGATTGCAGCGGTTGCCGTTTTCGTTTCTGTGGCGATGTCGGGTTGCGCCGCGAAGGAGCTGTCGAACTTCAAGGCCGAGGGCGTCAAGAAGGCCGCGTTCGACCTGGGCTGCACCGAAGAGAAGGTCGGCTACAAGGAAGTCAGCGAGAGCCAGGTCACCGTCACGGGTTGTGGCAAGAAGGCGACCTACAACCAGCGTGATGGTTCGTGGCAGACCGACTCGGTCAAGTCCCAGTAATCGACCTCAGCTCGCCTACGAGTCCGACGGCCCGACTGCCTTCACTGGCGTCGGGCCGTTGTCTTTCCGCTTCAGCGCCGCGTCCGCCTGCTGGAGGGCGAGCGCGCCCTCCCAGCGAGAGACCACCAGGGTGGCCACCGCGTTGCCCACCAGGTTGGTGAGCGCCCGCGCCTCGGACATGAAGCGGTCGATGCCCAGCAGCAGCGACAGGCCGCCCACCGGCACCGTGCCCACCGAAGACAGCGTGGCCGCGAGGGTGATGAAGCCGCTGCCGGTGACGCTGGCCGCGCCCTTGGAGGTCAGCAGCAGCACGCCGAGGAGCGCGAGCTGCTGGGTGAGGGTGAAGGGTTGATCGAGAGCCTGCGCGACGAAGACGCTGGCCATGGTGAGGTAGATGCAGGTGCCGTCGAGGTTGAAGGAGTACCCGGTGGGCACCACCAATCGAACCACGGGCCGCGCGCAGCCCAGCCCTTCCAGCCGCGTCATCAGGTCCGGCAGCGCCGACTCCGAGGACGAGGTGCCCAGCACCAGGATGAGCTCGTCCTTGAGGTGCTTCACCAGCGCGAAGATGGAGAGCCCGGTGAAGGCCTTGAGCGCGCCGCCGAGCACCACGAACACGAAGACCAGCGCGGTGGCGTAGAACGAGACGATCAACAGCAGCAGGTTGCCCAGGGTCTCCACGCCGTACTTCCCGATGGTGAAGGCCATGGCGCCGAACGCCCCGAGGGGCGCCAACCGCATGATGATCGCCACCAGCGCGAAGAACAGCTGCGCGATGGTGTCGAGGCCCCGGTGCAGCGCGTGCCCGCGCTCGCCCAGCGAGGCGATGGCGATGCCCGAGAGTACCGCCAGCAGCAACACCTGCAGCACGTCGCCAGAGGTGAAGGCGCCGACGAAGGAGTCGGGGATCAACGCCTGAAGGTGGCCCACCAGCCCCTGCGGCCGGGGCCCCGACAGCGTCTTGTCGAGCTTCGAGGT
>CALNBU010001009.1 GCA_937875615.1 uncultured Archangium sp. | reverse complement strand
GTGGGCGCCCGCCACCACACGAAGGCGGCGGGCACCAGGAACAACACCCACAGCAGCGCGGCCTCTCCGAGCAACACCGCGTCGAGCTCCGCGCGATGAATGGCCTCGAAGACCAGCGCGGGCAACGACACCAGCATCACCCACGCGTTGAGGACGCGGTGGCTGTCTGCGGGGAACACCCCGGAGCGCCGGGCCAGCAGCCCGGCGGAGAAGCACAACACCAACAGCAACAGGTTGGCCACTTCGACCGCCCTCAGGCGTTGAGCAACGCCGACAGCGGCTCTGCGTAGCGCTTCATCCGCTTGTCGCCGAAGTACGGCACGCGCGCGAAGTCGTCGGCCCGCGGCGGCGGGTTCGACGCCAGCTCCGAGACCAGCCCGTTCGAGAGCACCACCGACGGCGTCACCTTGCGCGCCGTGGCCTCCTGACGGCGCCACTCCAGCAGCGACTCCTCCCGCTTCTTCTTCTTCGGGTCGCGGTCCTTCCGCTCCTCGGTGTACTCGAGCGCCCCCGACCGCACCTGCGCGGAGAGGTCGGCGATGAGCGCGAGAATCTCCTCGCCGTGCTCGCGCACGATGGCGCCGCGCACGCCCGCCAGCTTCGAGAGCTGCTTGAGCTCGGTGGGCAGCTTCGTCGCCAGCTCGGTGAGCGCCATGTTCGACAGCACCCGCCCGGTGGGGAGGTCGACGGCCTCGGCCCAATCCAGTCGGCGCCGGTGCAGCGCGCGGGCCACGTGCCAGGCGATGGCGAACTGCTCCTTCGGCCCGCTGCGGGGCAGCTTCGGAGAGAAGTCGAGCGGGTCGGGCCGCGCCGCGGCGTCGTCACACATCCGCTGGCAGTCGAGCAGCACCTCCTCGAGCACGTCGGCCGCCTCGCAGGCCTCGCGCACCCAGCGGCCCACCTCGTTGAGGTAGCGCACGTCGTCGGCGATGTACTCGCGCAGCTCGGGCGGCAACGGCCGGGCGCTGAAGTCGGCCTGCTGGTGCTCCTTCTTGAGCGTCGCCCCCAGCTTCTCCTTCACCAGGTCGGCCAGGCCCACCTTCGGCCAGCCCAGCAGGGTGGCGGCGCGGTGCGTGTCGAAGAGCCCCGCCACGCGCACGCCGCTCTCGGCGAGGTACTGCAGGTCTCCCGAGGCGGCGTGGAAGAACTTGGTCGTCTGCGGGTCGGCGAAGGTGGTCTGCAGCGCCTCCAGCGTCACCCCCGGAGAGAGCGTATCGACGAGGAAGATGTCTTCGTCGGTGGAGAGCTGCACGAAGCAGAGCTTCGCGCGGAAATGGTGCATGGAGTCGGCTTCGACGTCGACCGCCACCTCCCGCGCCGGCCGCAACGCGGCGCTGACGTGAGGCAACTGCGAGGGCTCAACCACGTCCACCGTTCTCTTGGAAATCGACACACCATCGCCACTAGCAAGAAGCTTGAAGGTGAGCTACGGCGCGCGCGCGTGGATGAGTTGAGCCGCCTCGAGAAGTCGCTGCTTCAGCACGTCGGCAAGGCGGTGGCCGACTTTTCACTCATCGGCGAGGGCGACCGGATCCTGGTGGCCATCTCCGGAGGAAAAGACTCGTACACCATGCTGCACCTGCTGCGGCAGCTGCAGCGCCGGGCGCCGGTGAAGTTCGAGCTGCTGGCCGTCAACCTCGACCAGGGGCACCCCGGTTACCCCGGGCACGTGCTCGAGGGTTGGCTCCAGACCAACGGCTACGACTACCGGATGCTGCAGGAAGACACCTACCGCATCGTGCTCGACAAGCTGAAGCCCGGGCAGACGCAGTGCAGCCTCTGCTCCCGGCTGCGGCGCGGCATCCTCTACAACGCGGCCGTCGACCTGGGGTGCAACAAGATTGCCCTGGGGCACCACCGCGACGATCTCATTCACACCTTCCTCCTCAACCAGTTCTTCGCGGGCACCACCGCCACCATGCCGCCGGTGCTGAAGAGCAACGACGGGCGCAACACCGTCATCCGACCGCTCTGCTACGCCGCCGAGGCGGAGATCGCGAAGTTCGCCGAGGCCATGGCCTTCCCCATCATCCCCTGCGACCTCTGCGGCTCTCAGGAGAACCTCCAGCGCAAGCGCGTGAAGCGGCTGGTGGACGACCTGGGCAAGGAGATTCCCATGCTGCGGAACTCGCTGCTGTCGGCGATGGGCAACCTGCACCCCTCACACCTGCTCGACCAGCGCCTGTGGTCGATGCCGCGCGAGGGCGACGCCGAACCGACGACGACCAGAGCCACGGAGACGACCGATGCCGCATGACTCGCTGGTGCAGGCCCGGAGAGACCGCAACGCCGCCCTGCTGGACGCGATGGTGCTGGCGGCCACCGCCGACGGCGTCGTCGACGAGGTGGAGCTCAAGAACCTGGTGGCCCGCGTCATCGAGCGCCCCGAGTTCGATGGCGTCCACGCGCACGAGATAGCCGGCCTGGTGGAGTCCTCCGGTCAGCGCCTGGGCCGGGCGCGCTCCCTGCCGGAGGTGCTCACCTCGCTCAAGGCGCGGCTCCCCACCCAGCGCAACCGGCTGCTGGCCTTCGGCCTCGCCGCCTCGGTGGGGCTGGCCGACCGCAAGACCTCCCGCGACGAGCTGGAGCTGCTCAAGGTGTTCCAGCAGGCCTTCGGGTTGAGCGAGGCCGAGGTGGCCAACGCCTTCGCTCCCGAACACATGCAGATCGCTTCGGAGAATCCGCGCCCAGTGCTCGATCTCATCGCGGACGCCGGCGCCACGGCGCGGGCGGCGGTGGTCATCGGGGT
>CALNBU010001008.1 GCA_937875615.1 uncultured Archangium sp. | reverse complement strand
GCGCATGTCCAGCGCGCGGGCCAGCGAGGCCACCAGGTGCGCCGGGGGGATGACGCCCAGCGCGGCGCTGCCGGGCTCGCGGGTGGCCACCAGGCCCCACGCGCCGCTCTCCTGCTGCGCGACGTCGACCGAGAGCCAGGGCACCTTCGCGCGCACCGCCGCGTCCCGCGCCAGCGACGCCAGCTGGTGCTGGTCCGCTTCTCCCAGGGCGCCGAAGGGGTCCGTCTCGCCGCCGAGGAAGCCCAGGACCAGCACGTCGGCGTCCAACACGAAGAGGCGATAGCTGCGCGTCACCGCGCCCATGCTGCGCAGCGGAGCGGTGGCCGCGGTGTCGGGCGCGCTCTGCGCCGACTGGTATTGCTCCACATCGTTGAGCAGCGCGATGTTGCGGGCCCGCGCCGACGCGTGCAGGGCCCGGTAGCGCTCCGTCGAGGGGCCGCCGAAGACCAACCCCCACTCGAAGCCGCCGTCTCCGGGCGGGAGCTGCGAGGCGTCCTCCGGCAGCTCCACCACGCGGTGATTCTGCGCCCGGGCGGCGGTGGCCACGGCCTGCGCGTCGGCGTCTTTCCCGTCAATCAGCACCAACATGAGGGTGCGGCTCTTAGTCGCGGGGACTGGAAAAATACAATGCGGTGGAGTTTCAGCGCAGCGCCAGGGCGTGGGCGACGATGGCGCCGGCGATGTCTTTCCCGGTGGCCCGCTCCAGGCCCTCGAAGCCGGGCGAGGAGTTGAGCTCCATCACGCGCGGGCCGTCGCGGCCCTCGAGCAGGTCGACGCCGCACACCGACAGCCCGATGGCCTTCGCGGCGCGCACCGCCACCGACTGGTATTCGTCGGGGAGCTGCAGCGTGGTGCCCGCGCCGCCGCGGTGGAGGTTGCTGCGGAACTCTCCCTGACGGGCCTGCCGGCGCATGGCGCCCACCACCTCGTCGCCCACCACCAGCGCGCGCACGTCGCGGCCGCGCGACTCGCGGACGAACTCCTGCAGGCAGACGTCCTGGCCCAGCCCCCAGAAGGTGTGGAGGATGGTCTCCACCTCCGCGCGGGTGTCGGCCAGCATCACCCCCACGCCCTGGGTGCCGCGCAGCAGCTTGATGATGCACGGCAGCCCGCCGATGGAGTCGACGAGGTACTTGATGCTGGCGCCCTGGGCGGCCATCACCGTCCGCGGCACGTCGAGGCGCGCCTGCGCCAGCAGCTGCAGGCAGCGGAGCTTGTCGCGGCTCCGGGCGATGGCGGGAGCGGGGTTCACCACCGGGACGCCCATGGTCTCGAGGTGGCTCACCACCGCCATCCCGTAGGTGGTGATGCTGGCGCCGATGCGCGGGATGACGGCCGACAGCCCCGTCACCTCCACGCCGCGGTACAGCAGCCGGTTGCCCTCGGGCGTCACCACCAGGGCGCAGCGGAGGGTGTCCATCACCATGGGGTTGGCCCGCACCGCGCGCGCCGCCTCCAGGAGCCGCCGCGTGGAGTACAGGGACTTCTTCCGCGAGAGAATGCACAGCCGCTGGCGCGCCATGAGGACCGGCGCACCGTAGTGACGGCGCGCCGGGCGGAGCAAGGCCCTCCGTCAGCGCATGAAGTAGGCGCAGGTGCCGCCGGAGCCGTTCATGCTGCAGTGGTCGAAGGCCGACAGCGAGCAGTTCTCGCACTCCAGACCCGAGCTGCCGCACATGGCCATGGTGTCTCCGCTGACGCACTGAGGTGGCGACTGCGTCGTGTCACAACAGCCGCGGTTGTCACAGCCGTTGCACTGGCACACGCCGCCCACGCAGCTGTTGCGATTGATGCAGAATTCGCAGTCCGCGCCGCCGGTGGCGTCTTCGGGGACGGGCGTCGCGGGCGACTG
>CALNBU010001007.1 GCA_937875615.1 uncultured Archangium sp. | reverse complement strand
GCGCCGGCAGCACCTGTGCCGGCCGGGACGGCCGAGCTGGCCGCCGCAGTCGGGAGAGGCTTCCTCGCGGCCGCCTGAGGGGCCTGGGAGGCCCCCTGTTGGCCTTCCTGCTGGCCGGGCTGCTGCGCGCCGGTGATGAAGCCGCGCTGCGCCAGCGCCTCCTCTGAGCCCTCCTCGAAGACCGCGAAGGGGCGCACCCACGAAGGCAGCGTCACCACGAGCCACCCCACATCCCGCCGGCACCCGCCGCGCCCAGCTGGCTGAGGAAGTTGCTGGTGGTTTCCCCCCAGTACTGGCCGTCGGTGCGCTTGTCGTCGGCGCGCCGCCGCTTGCCGGCGTCGTACTGCTGGGCCGCGTCACGACGCGCGTTGCCCAACTGCAGTTGGTTGTTGAAGTTGGCCTGCGCCTGCCCCTGGTTGAAGCGGCTGTTGTCCCAGCGCATCCCCGCGTTGAAGCGGTTGATGGCGTCCTGTGCCGTCGCCGCGTTGCTGGCAACCCCGTAGTCCTGCCCGCGGACGCCGGAGGCCTGCCCACTCAGGGCGTCCAGCGCCTGGAGGTAGCGCTGGCGGCTGTCCGAGGCGGCCTGGGACTGCATGGCGCTGCCGCGGTTGGTGGCCTGCTGGGCCGCGCCGAGGTCGGCCGCGTACGCCGCGTTGCTGCCGAGGATGCCGCGCTGGGCCGCCCGCTGCTGCGCGGCGCCACGCAACCCGGCATCCATCGCCCCGGACTCCTGGCGCGCGCGGTTGAAGGCCTCGGCGTCCTGCGCCGTCATGCCACCGCCCGCCTGCGCGATGCGCCCCAGCTGCTCCAGCGCCTGCAGCTGGTAGGCGCGGAGGCGCGAGTCCTCCTCGATGCCGCCGAGGCCGGTGCCCTGCTGCTGCTGGACGTCCAGGGTGTCCAGCGTCGGCGCGTCGATGCCCAGCATCTCGAAGTAGGCGTTGTTCTGCGCCTCGTCGCCTTCGCGCGCGTACCCCTCAGCGGCGCCGCGGGCGAGAGCGTTGATGAACATGTCCAGCCCGCTGCCTGCAATGTCCATGAATGAGTCGAAGCCCATGTTTCCTCCTCAGAAGTCAGCCAGGTTGGTGCCGTAGTAGAAGCCGGGGTCCTCCCGGATGCCGCCGAGTCGGCGCTGTAACTCCCGCTGCGCGTCATTCAGCTGGCCGCCCGCGGTGTTTTGGTTGGCATTCAGCAGGGCCGAGTTGGGCGGGCACGGGCCTCGCCCAGCCTCGCAGTCAGCCATGGCTGCGCCCCAGGCCGACGTCGTCACGCCGGACTCACGGCGTCGGCCGCCGCGGCCCTGCGTCGCCTCGAGGGAGGCTTCCTCCCCGTACTTCCCGAGGGCGCGCACCCATTCACTCTGCTGGCGCTCGTACTCCCTGCGATTGTCGCCGTCGTTGGCGCGCAGCTCGCGCTGCTTCCGGTTGAAGTCGTCCACCAACCGCTGCTGCTCGTCGTGCCCCTGCTGCTGGCGCGTCTGGATGTTGCGGCGGTTGGCTCCCTGCTGGACAGCCCCCAGTCGCTGCGACAGCTGCCCCCAGGGGTCCGCCCCCTCTCCCTCGCCGCGCTGCATCCCCAGCCAACCCTCCCAGGGCGCCGCGGCCGTCTGCGACTGCTGGCGCTTCGCCTCCTGTTGCTGCATCGCCTGCGCGGCGGGCTGGTAGGAGTCGAGGCGGGTGATGTCTCCCTTCTGGGCGTCCCAGTCCCGCCCCTTCTCCGCGTTCGCGTAGGCCTCGGACTCCACGCCGCCGACGAGGCCACCGATGGTGCTGCGAGCCTGGGCGTCCCCCGCGGCGCGGCGCTTCTTCGCGTCCTCCCGGCTGCCGTCATAGAGGCTGTAGAAGGACTTCCAGTCCAACGTCGGCGCCATCACACCCTCCCGGAAAGCAGCTTGTGGAAGGCCGACTGGTTGCCCGCGGCCTGCTGGTTGTTGGCGTCGAGCTCGAAGAGGACGACGGTCAGCGAGTACAGCGCCTCGGGCGGGTTGGCGAACGAGTCGTGCCAGAGGATGAAGCTGGCGTTGCCCTGCTGCAGCGCGAGACGGTCCAGCCTCGGCTGGTTGTCCCCCGCGGCGATGGTGGGCGCGCCGCCCTGGTGCCACACGCCTGCGAGCACCACGCCACCGACGACGAAACCGACGTCATCGACGCGCACCGTCACGTTGGCTCTCACGTCCTGCAGCCGCCGCACGATGAAGCGCGGGGCCTTCAGGGCATTCAGCCTGTCCGCCACGAGATTGCACCACGCAGCCATCGCCTCCGCGTCCTTCACCTGCGCGGCGCTGATGCGGGGGATGTAGAGGTTCTGTCGGGCGTCGAAGCTCATGTCATCTCACCTCGTGTTGAGGCCTCCCAATGGACGGTAGAGGAGGGCGAAGCCGACGAAGGCGTAGAAGCCCGCCTGCAGGGCGGAGAGGGTGACGGTCTGGCGCGTCCCGTACCCAGACTGGGTCGCCAGGATGATGCGCCCCTTGTCCCCGGTGAGCTGAGTCACCTGCGCGCTCGTCAGCTGGCCGAGGTCCGACGCGATGCCGACGGACACCGGACCAAAGGCGTTGGCAGGGAAGAAGCCGTCGGGCGCCTCATACCGGAAGCTCCACAGCCCAGGCTGGGCGAAGAACTCGAACTCGCTCCAGTGGCACAACTGCCCGGGGTTGGGCACCGTCGCAGCCCACGTCACCAGCGCCGGGGCCGTAGCCGTCCCTCCCGTGTACTGATTCACGTCGTCCGTGCCGAGGGACGTTGGCGAGTCCTGCATGCAGCCCACAAAGAGGTTGGCCGTCCAGGGGTGCACCCGAGGGACAAAGAAGGTAGCCGAGTCCACGGCGCGAACGCAGGCGCAGTACCAGTCGTTGAGGTACGTCGCGGCACCCTCGGTGCGGTGCGGCGCCGCTTGGTAGCGCGTCCATGCGCCGGTGTCCGTGTGGAACACCAGCGCGTCGGTGCACTCTCGGTTCTGGCCGAGGTCGAACCTCGGGAACCAGAAGCACACCCGGTTGAAGTGCGGCTGAGCGACGGTGAAGGTCGGATTCCCTCCCAGATACGGGATGACCAGGTACTGCTCCTGCCAGATGGACTCCACGTAGTTGCGAATGGGCCCATCGATGCGCTCGACACCGCCGGCGACGCTGAAGCGCACCAGGCCAGAAAAGCCCCACGCATAGACGTACTCGCCCATGACGCACACCGACTCGCGCGCCCAGAGGCGAAAGTCGGTGTCGAAGGGCTGGAAGACGAAGTTGGACGGCCCGGTGCCTCGGCACACCCAGACGCCGCGCTCCAGGAAGATGAACAAGGCATCCGTCACCGCCGCGAGGCGCAGCACCTGGTTGTCCGCGCCGCCCAGCGCGAAGTAGTTGGACGGCGGCACAGCGTCCGGGATGAGCGGCTTGCTGATGGCCAGCCCATTCGGCGCCGACTCCGACTTCAGCGGGATGGTGCCCTTGTCTCTATCCGGCGTCGGCTGCCACGCCGCGTTGGAGGACGTCCCCACGTAGAAGGCGTGGCCGACGTCCTGCTGGCGCAGCGCCTCCAGCATGAAGCGACCGACGCTGCCCGGCGACGAGTCATCCCCCATCGGCCACGCCACGATGTCCGCCAGTCCGTCCTGCTGCTGCTGCTTGTTGAGGCAGGCGCAGAGGTTCTCAATCGTCCTGCGGACGCACCACGCGAGGGACGGGGTAGCCGTGTCGTAGATGCGGTACTGGGAGATGGTGGCCGGCGCACCAGCCACTGCCTCGGCCACGACGCTGCCGCCAGTGCCATCCACGGAGACGACGTCGCCAGCCTTGAGGGCCGGTGGGCTGGTGCCGACGGCCAACAGGGAGATGGCCGCCCGCTCGAGCGTCTTGGTGTTCCCGTAGAAGGCGCAGCCGGCGAACATCGCGCCGTCGTCGCAGGCGGGTGGGCGGTCGTTGCTGGCCACCAGTCCGTCAGCGCCGCCCGTCGACATGATGAGTCCGGTGCCGACGTCGCCGCCCAGGACGCTGTTGGTGTACAGGTACGCGCCCAGGCCGAAGTCCGGCGTGTAGTCGCGCACCGTGACGAAGCCGGCCACGAAGTCGTCCGCGGTGACCTCGGCCTCGTAGCAGAGCTGCATCTCATCGTTCGGCAGCACGGTGCTGATGTTGGTGGACACCGTCCGGTACAGCCGAATCCGCAGCGGCAGGAAGCCGCCAACCTGGGCCGCCCAGCTGATGTTCTTGGTGTTGGTCATCCACGGCAGCTGCCACCGGGTGACGGGCGCTGCGAGGTTCCCATTGTGGCCGTCGTACTCAGCGATGTTGGCCACGGTGTACCGGCCAGAGGGAGCCGACTCGCGCTGGATGCCCTGCTTGTCCTCCACGACGAAGGTGCAGCGGTACGCCACTGCCCAGTTGGCTCCCAGCCAGAAGGGGGCACCCATGCTGGGCGACTCGGCGGCCTCGAGCTCCACATCCGTCTGCTGCGCCCAGTCGATGCCTGGCGGCCGGGGCATGCCTGCCCACGAGACGGAGCCGGGCGCCGGGGCCGAGGACTCCACTCGCAAGGGGGCGGGCTTCCCGACGAAGAAGGCGTTCTTGTTGTGCGTGAAGCACCTGCTGCGCACCGCCAGCGACGACTCGAAGTAGACAGAGTCAGGAGAGGGCAGCTGGGTGAAGGCGCCCGCCTCAGTGCCATCTGCGGACCACCACAACTCGCGGCCGCCATCGCGTGCCGGCGCCGTGTCGGCGGAGAGGTGGAAAATGAGCCCCTTGCCGGCATTCCACAGCGGCGAGGAGAACACCGCGTGGCAGCTGGCGCTGAGGAAGCGTTTCGCCGCCCCGTAGGAGGTGCCGCGGTTGATGCCGCGCCGCCGCCCGATGAAGCCCGGCGCTGGCGCATCGAAGTTCTGCACCACCGTCAGCGCGCCAGGCGGCTCAGCCAGGGTGCCGACGTTCGTCACCATGCCTGTTGGCGACAGCTCCAGCCGTTGCCTGCGCGCCACTCACCACCTCCAGGGGCCCGCGAAGCCCCGCTGCTGGAGGTAGCCCTGCACCTTCCGGGGCGCGCCATCCACCCGCGGCGTGGCCATCCGGAGGTAGTCCTGGCGGAGCTGCTGGTACTCGGCCTCGAGGTTGTCCGCGCGCTCCATGTCTCCGAGCTGGCGGCACAGCTTGATGGCCGTGCGCAGCACCAGCAGCGGGTACGCCTCGTCCGGCAGTTGGACGACGGCCCCCACGCCGGCCGTGAAGACGTCCGCCGCCTGAATGTTGGGCGAGAGGTTGGGTGTCGGGCCGGGCACTCCCAGCGCGGTGGAGACGGTGAATCGCGGGGTGGGCGTCGACTGCGTCACCACCGCATCCAACGCGAGGTACTCGTACGGGGTGCGACTGGAAATGATGTCGACGCGCCGGGCCAGAGGAGTGGCGAAGGCGGACGGCGCGGGCGTCGCCCCCACCGTGTCCTGCTGGCGCGCGACGGCGTAGTACCCCTGCACCGACGCCACCCGCGCCACATCGGCCGTCACCGCGACGCCGTCCCACTCAACGAAGGGCGACTGCTGCGCGTAGTAGCGAATCCTCAGTGCGCCACCTACGGGGGCGGGCATGAGGTTGATGGTGCCAGCCTCGAGCCAGAACCCCTGCGGGACGCCCTGGACGCCCACCGTCCACCCGCCGAGTTGTTCAATCTCCAGCCGCGGCAGAGGGAGGATGACGCCCCCCTGCAGGAAGCGGACGTCCCTCAGCTTCGCACCCGCGGAGCGCGCCGGCATGCGGTACTGGGCCTGTCCGGGGATGACGGGGAGATCCACCGTCACCACGTTGAACTCCTCGTTGACCGACAGCACGAGAGGCAGCACGCGGCTCACCATCTCCATGTCGGCCACAGCCAACACGTCCGCAGACGTGATGCCGAGAACGGCCGTCCCCGGCATCATCGCCAGGCGCCGAACGTCGCTGAGGAGGGCGCCCGTGCTCTTCATCGCGTCACTCCGCCAACAACGCCAGCAGCTTCGCCTTCAGGTCCTCCGGGACTTCTTCTTCGGGCGCCTCCCCGGAGGAGACGAGCTCTTCCTGGACTTCTCCGCCCATCTCGGGCTCCTCGTCCGAGATGCCGAAGATGCGCTCCCGCATCGACCCCTGGGTGACGCCGTCGAGGTTCCCGAGGGCTTGATCGACGACTTCCTCCAGCGACAGCGGCTTCTTGTGCTTCATGACGGCTCCTCGATTGACGGGTGGCTTCTGCTGGCAGTCGCACATGCCAGTCACCGCGTGTCGGCGGAGAAGATGGTCTTCCGGCAGGTGGCGGAATTCGCGCCGAGTTGGATGCCGATCTGGTTCACCCATGCGTCTCCGGTGATGGAGCAGCCGAACGCAGAGGTGTCGTCGACGACGAAGCCGAAATCTCCGACGACAGCGAACACACCGGACTCGCTCACATTGAAGCCGACATCAACAGCCGTAGCGTTCGACAGCGTGCTGATGATGGAACCCTCGGGCGGCAACGTCTGGCCACGCCACACCAACTGCAGTTGGGCGCCAGAGGACGTCAGGCGCCAGTCGGGATCGACGTTGGCGGCCATGGCCGCGAAGCGCGGCTGCTTCAGCACCTGGGCGAAGAGGTTGGCCATGGTGGCGGTCGCGTTGGCGCCGATGGTGAACTGGAAGTTGGTGGCCGGCGCACCAGCCACTGCAGCGTAGGTGGCGCCGAGCAGGCGCACGGACTGTCCGGCAGTGGGCAGCCCGGACAGCGTGAGACTGCCGCCGTACTCTGGACGCGTCGGACCGACGCTGATGTTGTTCGCATCCATCGCCAGCACGTCGTGCAGCGGAGAGGGGCCGTTGCCGAGCCACACCACCAGGACCTGGCTCCCAGAGCCCGCGAAGCAGTACTTCCCGTTGAAGTCAGACAGAGAGGCGCAGACGCGGACGAGGCTCTGCACGGTGGCGATCGCGTTGGCGCCCAGATTCACCTCGTACTGGTTGCGCCGCGTCGCCCCCTGGGCGATGAACGTCAGCACCACGCCGCCGATGGAGATCTTCCTCCCCGCAGTCGGCACGCCGGAGAACGCCACGAAGCCGACATATCGAGTGCCGCGCGCAAGGCCGCTGACGGCTCCCTCGACTTCCGCGGCGAACTGCCCAGCCAGCACCTTCCTGCTGCGCGTGCTGCCGGTGTAGTCGCGGGAGTGGGTGTACAGGCCCTCATAGAGGCCCACGCCCACGTTCGCCGCCGTGCCGTCCAACTCACCCACCAACACGGAGAGGGGCTTGAAGGGCGACGACTCGGTCGACGAGTCGAGGTGCATCCGGAAGCGCACGTCCTTCGCACCCGAGGCCCCGTCTGCCGCCAACTGACGCAGCTTCTCCAGCGCGTTGTCCCCGCGCCACGCGTCGACGTCGAGTGCTTCCTTCGTGGTGATGTACAGCCTGAGTCCGTTGGCCATGGTGCTTCTCCTGGAGGGGTGAGGCAGGAGAGGCGCACATCGCGCCCCTCCTGCGCGGACGTCAGTACGTCAGGCCGGACAGCCGCACCGAGTGACGCGGCTGCGCGAAGAAGAGGGCCTGGTTGCTGTAGCAGCGCATCTCGCTGCCGGCGGACGTGGCGGACTCGAGGATGAGCTTGTCCTCGCTGCCCTGGCGGGTGATGAAGTCCGGCTCGGACGCGCCGATGCGCGCGGCCTCCGACGGGGTGATGATGTGCGCGAGGCCGTCCTTCTGGAAGGCGTGGGGGATGATCTCCAGGTCCCCCGTCTGCCCGAAGTACGTCAGCGCCTTCACGCCGTTCTTCGCCCGGCTCTCGGTGTAGCTGACGTCGTACTGACGCAGCGCCGCGATGTCGGTGTTCAGCACCTCGAAGGCCTTCGTCGGAATGACGGCCACCGCGGTGTCGGACAGCTCGTACTGCGCGGCCAGCGACAGGGCCTGCAGCAGCTTGCCGAAGCTGATGGTGCCCACCCCGGGGTACTGGTTGGCCTGCCACAGCTCGTAGGCGGCCGGCGAGATGTTGAAGATGGTGGGGCTCGCCGAGGTGATGCCCGTCAGCACGTCGATGCCGGCCATCTCCGACGTCGGCGACGACGTCTCGAAGAAGATGTTGGTGTTCGCGACGTTGAGCGTCTGGTCCGACGCGTTGGGCACGGTCAGCACCAGGGACTTCGTCGCGGTGTCGATGCTGTTGATGCGGATGGCATCACCGGTGGAGGTGGCTCCCGTCGACACCTTCGTCCCGACCGAATTGTAGAGGTCGAGGCTGGCGCCCTTCATGCCGCTCCAGATGCCGCCGGCCCACGACTCATCCGTCAGCACGACGGTGCGCGAAGCCCCGTTGGCAGGGTTGGCGCCCACCGTGCCGAGACCGCGCTGGCCGTGCAGCACCTGCAGCTCGAGGCGCTTCACGACGCTGCGGCTGAGGCGACGGACGATGTTCGCCGTCGCGCCCTGGAAGGCGGCCTTGGAGTTGGCGGAACGAGCGATGGCCTCGTACGAGACAGAAGCCCGACCGATGAGCTGCGCGCCCACCACCTGCGCATCCTGCATCTGCCCGGCGGACGCCGGCAGGAAGGGGGCCCCGCCGAGACCAGGGGTGACGCCAGCGCCAGCGGCGGTGATGCCGTGCTCGAGCTGGAGGTCCACCGGCTGGTGGTAGAAGTTGCCGGGCTGCAGGTCCTTCTGGACGAACTTGATGCGGTTCGTCAGCTTGGCCATGAAGCTCCACGCCTCGACGATGCGGCCGGCGTAGACCTCCTTGAAGAGTCCAACGAGAGTCGACTGGTTGTTCATTGTGGTGCGGTCCTGGGACTACGAGTGGAAGAGAGGGTTTCGAACTGCGAAGCCTCACCGCGTCTCAGTAGTCCCAGGCGCACGCGCTAGTGGGAGCCGCTACAGGTGTTGCATTGCCAACCTAAAAGAGGGGGCGCCGGAAGTCCAGAGGGGCACCCTCGGAGGCCTGCTGCTGGCCCTGCTGCGCTGCCGGCGGGGCGCCCTGCTGCTTCAGACGCGCCAGCAGCGCCTGCCGCACCTTGCGCTCCACATCAGGCCCCAGCGCCTTCAGCAGCGCCTCTCCCTCGAGCGACTTGGTGCGGTAGGCGAGCATGTCCGCGAAGAGGGGCTCGACCTTCTCGGCCAGCACCTTCGCGTCCAGGGGCATGCCGGCGGTGATCATCGTGCGGATGATGGGCTTCATGAACTCCACCGCGAGCGGTTCCAGCTTCCCGGGCAGAGACATGGCTTCCAGTGCCTGCGTGATGGTGCCAGTGATGTGGCGGCCGACAGCCTCCACCTGCTGGCGCTCCTTCGCCTCCCGCTGCGACTCCTGCTGACGGCGGGACTCCTCTTCGTACTTCGCGAGCCGTGCGCGCTCGGACTCCAGCGCCTTCGACAGCTCCCGCTCCTTCTCGGAGAGCCCCTCCAGCTTCTTGTCCGCCTCGAACTGCCTCATCACCCGACGGGCCGCCAGGTTCGACAGCTTTTCCTCATCGACGAGCTCCGCCAGCGCCGCCTCCATGGCGTCCTCGTCACCCTCGCGCAGTTGCTGGGCGAGGCGTGCGAAGGGCTCCAGCTGCTGACGCTGCTTCGACAGCGCCTCCATCTGCTCCTGCATCGGGATGCCGCGCTGAGCCCACGTCAGCAGCTTCGACGCGTCGTCAGCGCGGTGCTCCTTGCCTCCCGCCTTGATGACGAGGCCTCCCCTGGACTTCAGGAGTGCCGTCAACTCAGCGGCGACGTCGGGCTTCTCTGCCGGCGGCTGCCCCTGCGCCTGTCCGGGGGTGGCGTTGGCCTCTCCGGCCTGGGCCGGCGCGTCTGCTGCTGCGGGTGCTGCGGTCGCTGCGTTACTCATGGCGTGCTCCTCACTGTGGCGGCGCGTTGGCTTCGGCCGTCGCGCGCAGGTTGTCGTCTCCCACCTTCAGCCGAGGGGGCACGGGCATCTTCGTGGGCGGCGCCCCCTCGGGTACATCAGCTGACTCTCCGGGCGACTCATCGCCGACGGTGCCCATGGGAGGCGCAGGCGGCGTCGGGCTTCCGGGCCCCATCGGCTCCGGGAACGGCACGCCGCGCAACACGGCCGTCATCGCCGGGGGCTGCACCTTCCACAGCTTCATGCAGTAGTCGACGAGGCCGAGCACCGCGTCCACCACGCGCACGTTCTGCCGCACCTCCGGCATGGACAACACGGAGAGGTACTCCGGGATGGCCACCCAAAAGGTGTCGGAGATGAGGGGGCGGATGTACAGCTGCCCGTCGTCCTCGAAGATGGGGATGCCTGACATGGGGTCCACGGCGGGCTGGCCCGTCAGCGGATCCAGCCGCGGCGGAGGAAGCCCGATACCCTGCAGCAGCAGCTCCTTCTCGCGCTCGATGCGCGCCTGGTTGTCGGCCGGGAACTTCAGCACCGGCTCCAGTCGCCCCGTCGTGAACAGTTGCAGGTACTGCTGCGGCGTGATGGCGCCGCCCTTCAGCAACGGCTCCGCGAAGGACACCTTGCCGGCCAGCGTCTTCAGCGCAGGGTTGACGGGCTCCACCACAAAGCGGTCGAACCCCGCCACGTCCTTCTTCTTGAACTCCCGCAGCGCCCACGAGTTGGCCTTGCCCGCCACCAGGGCGACTCGCTCCGTGTCCGCGTACTGCTGCAGCAGCTTCAGGATGCCGGTGCGCCCGCGCTGGACAAGACGCTCGTAGGCCGACTGCAGACGGGAGTGGAACTCGACAGCCTGGGCGCGCAGCAGCGCCATGGCCTGGGCCGGCATGCCCGCAGACGGGTTGCCCGTCACCACCTCGTTGAGCGAGACGCGCCGCTGCGCCCAGTCCAGCATCGACTGGGCGAAGGCCGCGACGTGTGGCGACAGCGCGACGTTCTCCTTGGCCTCCGGCAGCGTTGGCCCGTCGAACTCGATGACGTTGAGCGCGCCCGTCAGCTTCTTCACGGTGATGTTCGCGCCGCGGGGGACGTAGAGGTTCTGCATTCCTCCGGCATTGATGGCGCTGGCCATGATGGTGGCGCTGAGGTCGATGCCCTCCTGCAGCGACAGCAGGTCGAAGAAGGCCGTGTGCCCGAAGCTGCTGCCCGGGATGCGCTCCGGCGCTGCGCTGAAGGCGTACAGCTCGTCAGCGTACGGGTACGGCAGCACCTCCACCGACTCCGGCACGAACTCCTCTCCCTCCACCGGCCCATCTGCGGACATGCGGATCACCACCTCGGCATGAGCAGGCACGACGCGCACGGTGTCCGTCAGCACGACCGAGTCGTTGAGGAAGCGAAGCAGACGTCCATGAGGAAGGGCCGGAGTGGGCACATGGCGCAACTCCCACAGCCACACGCAGTCCGAGTCCGCGGACTCGTGCCGCCTGAAGCCCGGGAGGTCCCAGTCGTCCCCGGTGTTGCTGCCGAGCTCGCGCTGCTGCGCCAGCGTCTCCGCCAAGATGTCGTCCTTCAAGGCAGGGAAGCGCGCCGCGAGGTCCCACTTGTTGACCCTCCGGCGCCAGCACACCCACGTCAGCGACTCGATGTCCTGGGCATCCGGGTCATGCGCGACGTCGAAGGCGGAGCACGCGTAGAGCCGCACGTCGCCGCCACGCACCGCGCCCTTCTCGTCCGACGTGTACGGCTGCCCGGCGTTCTCGTCCCAGTCCTCGAGCAGCCAGCCCTCACCGAACAGCACCATCTTCAGCGTGGCCTCGTACTCGCGGTCGGAGACGGCCAACTCCCGGTCGTAGTAGTCGTTGAGGGCCTCGGCGAAGGTAGCCTGGCCAAGCGACTCGAAGTCCGAGTTGCCGGCGATGGCCTTGACGCTGGGCTTGTTGTTCGTGGTGAGGGCCACCGCCTGTGTCACCATCGCGGCGTACTGGTTGACGTTGAGCTCCAGCGTCTCCCCGGACTCACCGCCAGCCGACGCCCGCGACGAGTCGACGTCACCGCGCGGCCCGTACCCCAGCCACGCGGAGAGACTGCGCCGCATGCGCTCAGCCAGCCCCGACACGCGCAGGGCTTCGCGATGGCGGCGGATGCGCACCACGGCCTCGCTGGCGCAGGCCTTCGAGTCCGGCAAGGAGGCCCAGTAGACGTCACTCGGCGACTGCGACTTCTTCTCTTCCATCACTTCTCCTCCAGCGCGCGCCCGAAGCGGTACCGCGTTGTCTCGTCGGGCTTCTGCTGCGGCCCGTCGGCGAACCACACAACCAGGCGCCCGGCGCCGTCCCGCCACTCATGGGCGCCGTCATGTCCGGCCGCCATCTGGCACCGCAGTGTCTGGTGGGACTCCCACGACGCCCGGCGTGTCCTGCATGCGTAGCCGCACCTCTCCGTCACAGCATCCCCCTCAGCGCTTCCAGCCCGGCGCCGGTGCGCGGCAGCGCGACCGACGGAGCCGTGAAGACGTCGTGATTCACGGGCACCGGCAGTTGCTTCACGCGGTGCCAGCGGATGTTCCGCCGCAGGTACACGAAGCAGTCGGCGAGGTCGAAGTGGTGCGCGTCCGTCTTCTCCCACTTGTCGTGCGCCTCGTTCCACGTCGCGGCCGCCAGTTGTGCGCGCAGCTTCACGCAACGGGAGTGGATGCGGACGCGTCGCCCGAGGTCGGCATTCGCGAGGTCGACGTTGAGCGACTTCTCGTGCTTCGCCGTGGGGAAGACGGCCATCCCGTAGTCGCCCGACATGTCGCGCGCCAGACCCTGGGCGTTGTCCGTGACGCGGAGGTAGGGCTGCCGCGGGGCCTCCTCTCGGATGCGCTGCTGGAAGTACTCCGGGAGGCTGCCGTACTCGGATTCCCAGTCCCTGGCCCCCAGCAACGTCCCCTCCCAGCGCGACGTGCCGAAGTGCTGGGCCTCGAGGCGCTTCAGCTCCTCGCAGAAGTCGGCCACCGTTGTCTTGGCGCTGCGCATCTCCAGCTCTGCCACAACCAGCAGGTCGTTGGCCCGCCAGTCGTGCACCGCGAGCAGCGCGGCGTGCGGGTCGGTCGTGACTCCGAGGTCCATCGACACATACCCGTCGAAGTACTCCGGCATCCCCCAGTCGCCGATGATGCGCTTCTGCACCTCGTCCGTGAAGCCCGGGAACCCGGCCGACGACTCCTCTTGCACCACCTCTGCGAGGTACTCGCGGCGGTAGTAGGTCGACTCCACGAAGTCCGCCTCCGACAGCCCGAGTCGTGATGCCTCCTCCCGGATGACGCTTCGATGGTCGACGCGCGGGTTGTCCCAGAAGGTGCTGTGCGCGCAGCGGCCAGCCCCTCTCGCCGCCTTGATGCGCGCGACGTACGGATGGGCCAGCGACTTCGGGGGCGTCGAGAGGTACAGAGCTCTCCCGCCAGTCGTCTGCAGCGCAGGCAT
>CALNBU010001006.1 GCA_937875615.1 uncultured Archangium sp. | reverse complement strand
AGAAGACCCGGCGCCCCACGCCCTCGTTCATGGCCGCGGCCAGGGTCTCGCGGTGCGACGCCAGCACGCCCAGCAGCAGCGTCAGCAGGCCCGACGCGCCCGACAGCGCCGCGCTGCGCACGAAGAGCGTGCTGGCCAACATCACCGCGTAGAGCGAGCTGAAGCCGGTCAACCCCACCGCGCCGCCCAGCAGCAGCCGCGCGTTCCACAGCCCGGTCTTCACGCCCAACAGCACCGTCAGCCCGCCGGCACCGTAGAGCGTGCCCAGCGCCGCCAGCGTCAGCACCCCCAGGTAGGTGCCGCACAGCAACTGCCAGCGCGCCACCGGGAGCGAGAGGAGGTGCTCGATGCGCCCGGGTGAGAACAGCTCCGGCGCGAAGTCGCTGCAGGCCAGGGCGAGGAACACCGCGCCGCCGTAGAAGCCGAGGTAGGCGCTGACGGTGAAGACGCCGTTCATCACCCGGTGCGCGCTGACCAGGTCCGTCGAGAGCAGCTCGCCGAAGAGCCGGGAGCCGGCGATGACGCCGTCCACCACCTCCAGCTGCAACGAGAAGCCCAGCAACAGCAGCACCGCGGTGATGGCGCCGAAGAGCGCGAGGAACCACCTGCGCCGCGAGGCCTCCAGGAGCAGGTCGAAGGCCACCCGCAGCACCTGCCTCATGACGGGCGCTCCAGGTCGGCCAGCACCGCCTCGAGGTCTCTGGTGGCGCGGGTCAGCTCCACCAACTGCAGGCCCGCGCGGCGCGCCGAGTCCAGCGCCGCGTTGAGCGCCTCCGCGTCACCTTCGAAGGCCGCGCCCCCGGCCTCCGCCGTCAGCCCGCACGCGCGCAGCACCGCGGGGTCCGGCGCCGACGCGAAGCGCACCGCCCAGCGGTCCGAGCGCCCGGTGAGCGACGCCAGCGGTCCCTCGAGCTGGAGCTGCCCCGCCTGCAGCACCCCCACGCGGTCGCAGATGCGCTCCGTCTCCGACAGCAGGTGGGAGTTGAGGAGCAAGGTGGCGCCGCGCCGCTT
>CALNBU010001005.1 GCA_937875615.1 uncultured Archangium sp. | reverse complement strand
CCACCAACGACATCATCGGGGGCAACTCCGGGTCGCCGCTGGTGAACGCGAAGGGTGAGGTCGTCGGGCTGGTGTTCGACGGCAACCTGCAGTCGCTGGGCGGCAACTTCAGCTACGAGCCCGCGGGCAACCGCGCGGTGGCGGTGCACGGCGCGATCATCATCGCCGCGCTCAGACAGGTCTACGGCGCGGCGAACGTGGCCGACGAGCTGACCGGGGAGCGCCTCAGCCCCGCTCGTACTCCGCCACCGCCACCGGGATCCCATTGAGCGTCGCGGTGGTGAGCCGCGTCCCCCCGGAGGGCGTGGTGATGAGCGCGCGCGGCGACACCGTCCCCGGCACCTCCAACCGCCAGCCGTCGGCGTGGAGGTACACCGCCGCCGAGCCGCCCCGCTCTTCACAGCGCGCCACCGTGGCCAGCTCGGCCAGCGCGAAGGACAACGTGGTGGCCTCTTCAGGTCGAAAGCCGGCGTGCAGCGCGACCTCGTGCAGCGCGCTGGCCGATGACACCAGCCGGGCTCGGGGGGAACAGTCGCAGCGCAGCGGCTCCCGGGGAGCGAGGCGCCAGGCGATGAGGGCTTCGTCGATGCTCACGAAGACCCAGCCATAGCGAAGGCCGTGCCAGTGATTCTTGCTATAAATTCAAGCTCTTACGTAATTCACGGGCGCCATTGACGAACTTCGCCACATACAGATCTGAAATCAGTCCTTGAGGAAGAACCAGGTGGCCAGCGCCGTCAGCCCCGCGCTCACCGCGCCAGAGGCGATGGCCAGCGGCATGGCCACGTTGGCCTGGTCCGCCAGCTGCTGCGCCTGCTGCTGCGTCAACGTGCTGCCCTGGCTCCCGTCCGCGAGGGTGACCAACGAGTCGTCGTAGCGGCGCTTCGCGTCTCCCGACATCACCCCGGCCGCCACCGCGCCTCCCGCGAAGAGCGCCGCGCCGCCGGCGAACACCCAGGCCGCCACCTTCGGCGGCTTCCCCGGCTCGCCGGGCACCACCACCTGCACGTCGGCGGAGCTGGGCTGCGGCGCCAGCTCCACCTTCCTGGGCGCGTCGGCCAGCACCAGCGGCGGCTCGACGCCCGGCGACGGCTGCTGCGCAGCGGGCGCCGCGGCCGACGACTTCGGGTCCAGCGACAGCCCCGCCTTCACGTCGCGCACGAAGACCACGATGGGCGCCGACATGGCGTCGCTCCACTCGGTGAGCGAGGCGCTGACGTCGAGCATCGCCAACGACGCTTCGCGGTCGGCGGCCACCGCCTCGAGGTGAATGGCGAGCGTCTTGCCGACCTTGCCCACGTCCACGCTGACCACCACCGCGTTGGCGCCCAACAGCACCGCGAGCTTCGAGACGCAGGCGCGGGTGCCCTGGCAGGACCTGGGGTCGGAGAAGCCCAGCGTCTTGAGCTCCTTCGTCGTCGCGGCGTGGTCCAGGAGCCCGATCACCTGCTCGCGCTTGAAGTAGTCGGCCACCCGCTGGGCAATCTTCGGCGCGACGGCCTCAGCGCCCGGGCGCTTCGACGTCAACACCACCGCCACCGGCTGCCGGGTCTGCGGGGCGGCCTGCGAGAGCGTGAGCTGCAACATCAACAGGGAGAGCACGATGGAGCAGTCTACCCGAAGTCACCGACGAAGCTGGCTCTCGATGTCTCCGAGGAACTGCCACGCCTCCTTGCGCTGAGGCTCGGTGTTGGCGATGCGGATCTGCGTCTTGGCCTGCTCGATGAACTGGCGCAGCACGTTGTCGCGCTGCCCGGTCTCCGCCTCGCGCGCGGCCACCGCCACCTCCAGCTTCTTGAGCCGCGACACCAGGCGCTCGTGCGTGAAGGTGGGGGCCGTCTTCCGGGGGCTTCGCGAGGGCACCTCGTCCGGCGCGGGCTCCGGAGGCGGCGCCTCGGGCGGTGGCTCCAGGTTCAC
>CALNBU010001004.1 GCA_937875615.1 uncultured Archangium sp. | reverse complement strand
GGTGAAGGTCTCCACGTTGTCGGCCGGCGCGGTGGTGGCGGCTTCGACGGAGGAGGTGGCCTGCGGCTGTGCGGGCGTGACGGCCGCGCCCTCGGGTGCATCGGACCAGTAGGGGTTCTCGTTCGCTTCGGTGCGGTTGACCTGGGGCATGACGGCTCCTCGTGAGTGGGAGCCCGCGGCCGATGCAGGGCCGATGCCAGCGACAAGTACGCGAATCGTCTGAAGGTGGGTGGCGTCGCGGGTCTCAGGCCAGAGACTCCGGGCGCGATCGCTGGACGTCAGCGGTAGAGCCGCACCCGCATGCGCACCGCGCTGTGGTCGGAGCCGCCCTTGCCGAGGATGGCGTGCTTCATCGGCCGCACCTTCGCCGGCGCGCGGGTGACGTGGACGGAGTCGATGAGGCGCGCGTGGTGCGTCCCGGCGCCTGCGGGAGCGCCGAGGTACTTCCAGTTGGCGAAGACGTCGTGGGCCGCGAAGCGCGCGGAGGGGAACATCGGTGTCCTGGTGACGCGGTCCTTGCGGAAGTCGACGTTGAAGTCGCCGGTGACGAAGATGGGCAGCTTCTGCCGCTTCGCCCGCTCGATGGTGCTCACGATGCCGTCCATGTGCTGGCGGTAGAGCGCCAGCCGCGCGGGGCTGGCCGACGCGCGGGGGTGTCCGTTGGCGCCCTCCACCGAGGCCACGAGGTGGTTGTTGGACACGAAGAAGCGCGCGCCGGTGACGCGGCTCTCCAGCTTCACCCACACCGTGGACTTCACCAGCATCTCCGAGCGCGAACCGCCGTCGTGGATGATGGTCCGCTCGTTGACGCGCTGGTGGCCGCTGGCCAGCAGCCGGAACTGCTCCTTCTTCCAGAGGATGGGGCAGGCGTGCGCGTTGTCGGCCTGCGGGTGGAACGCGCGCCAGGCGCAGGTGGCGCAGGTCAGTTGGTCGACGATGCGCCGCGCGTCCTGCTTCTTTCCCAGCTCCTGCAGGCCGATGACGTCGGCGTCGATGGTGCGCACGTGGGCCACCACCGCGCTCACCGGGTTGTTGTAGTTGGCGTTCCACGAGGCCACGGAGAAGGCCGACCACGCGGGCGTCTGGGGGCCGGTGTCGGGCGGGAGGTCGTCGTCGGGCTCCACCTCTTCGTCTTCGGGTGGGTCCTCCGGCTCGATGACGCCGGCGTCGCCGACGTCCTCCAGCGCGTCGCCGGGGTCTTCGTCTTCGAGGATGTCGAGGTCGTCGGCGCCCGCGTCACCCAGGGTGTCTTCGTCGGCCTCGACGAGCGCCTCCGCCTCTGGCCCAGGAGAGTGCTGCAGCGGCGGCGCCCCGCAGGCCAGCAAGAGCAACAACACGGACAGGTGCGGCAGCGCCGAGCGGGCGGGCATGGGCCGAAGTCTAGGCGCGTGGCCCTGCGCTCGCGCCCCGTCGCGGTGGCGCCCGTCACCGCGAGGCGACGTCGCGCCTCAGGCGGCGGTGAAGGTCAGCGTCAGGCCGGTGCCCTCGTGGTTGACGTCGGCGAAGGCGCTGCCGCCATTCTTGAGGTCGCCGAAGAGCAGCGCCTCGGCCATGGCCTTCTTGAGGTGCTGGTCGATGGTGCGCGCCATGGGCCGCGCGCCGAACTCCGGCTCGTAGCCCTTCTCGGCCAGCCAGCCGCGGGCCGCGTCGGAGAGCTTCACGGTGACCTGCTTGTCGGCCAACAGCGCCTGCAGCGCCGCCACCTCCTTGTCCACCACCTGGAGGATGATGTCTCTCGTCAGCCCGCCGAACTGCACCACCGCGTCGATGCGGTTGCGGAACTCGGGGCTGAAGGTGCGCTCCAGCGCCTCCTTCGCCTTGCTGAAGTCGATGACGGGGCGGTCTCCGAAGCCCAGCGTCTTGCTGCGCATGTCGCGCGCCCCGGCGTTGGTGGTCATGATGAGGATGACGTTGCGGAAGTCTGCCTTGCGTCCGTTGTTGTCGGTGAGCGTGGCGTGGTCCATCACCTGCAACAGGATGTTGAACAGCTCCGGGTGGGCCTTCTCGATTTCATCGAGCAGCACCACCGCGTGCGGAGACTTGCGCACGGCGTCGGTCAGCAGGCCCCCCTGGTCGAAGCCCACGTACCCCGGCGGCGCGCCGATGAGCCGTGAGACGGTGTGGCGCTCGCCGTACTCCGACATGTCGAAGCGGAGGAACTCCACGCCCAGCACGCGCGAGAGCTGCTTGGCCAGCTCGGTCTTGCCCACGCCGGTGGGGCCCGAGAAGAGGAAGTTGCCGATGGGCTTCTCGGGAGAGCGGAGGCCCGAGCGCGCCAGCTTGATGGCCGCCGACAGCTCCTGCACCGCCTGGTCCTGGCCGAAGATGACCGCCCGGAGCTCCTTCTCGAGGTTGCGCAGCGCCTCGCGCTCGTCCTTGGCCACCGTCTTGGGTGGGATGCGCGCCATCCTGGCCACCACCGCCTCCACGTCGCCCACCGTCACCTTCCCCGTGGGCTCGGCCCGCAGCCGGTCGATGGCGCCGGACTCGTCGATGACGTCGATGGCCTTGTCGGGGAGGAACTTCTCGTTGACGTACTTGTGCGCCATCTCGGCGGCGGTGCGCAGCGCGTCGTCGTCGTACTTCACCTGATGGTGCGCCTCGTACTTCGGGGCGAGGCCCTTCAGGATGGCCACCGTCTCGTCGACGGAGGGCTCTGGCACGTCGATGCGCTGGAAGCGGCGAGACAGCGCGCGGTCGCGCTCGAAGGCGCTCTTGTACTCGGCGTAGGTGGTGGAGCCGATGCAGCGCAGCTTGCCGTTGGCCAGCGCGGGCTTGAGGAGGTTCGAGGCGTCCATCGAGCCGCCGCTGGTGGCGCCGGCGCCGACGATGGTGTGAATCTCATCGATGAAGAGGATGGCGTCGTCGTGGCTCTGCAGCGCCTTGAGCACCGCCTTGAGCCGCTCTTCGAACTGCCCGCGGAACTTGGTGCCGGCCAGCAGCGCGCCCATGTCGAGCGAGAAGACCTTGGCGTGGGCCAGCGGCGCCGGCACCGTCTTCTCGTGGATGGCGAGCGCCAGCCCTTCGGCGATGGCCGTCTTGCCCACGCCGGCCTCGCCCACGTACAGCGGGTTGTTCTTGCGGCGGCGGC
>CALNBU010001003.1 GCA_937875615.1 uncultured Archangium sp. | reverse complement strand
ATTTCAAAAAAGCTGGTCAACTCGTATGCCCGGTTTCGCCGGCAAGTTTCAAGCGCCGCTCCGCGTGCACCACGATCGCCTGCGCCAGGTTGACGCCGGACACCTGCTCCATCACCGGGAGCGACGGCGAGGCGTTGATCTCGAAGGGCCGCGCCTCGTGCTTGAGCTCCAGCAGGTCCACGGCGCAGACCTCCAGGTCGACCAGGCGCGCCGCCTGCTCGGCCGCCGCGCGCAGGGTGTCGGTCAGCGCACACGCCTCGAGCTCCGCGGCCCGGAACAGCGTGCGCACCAGCCGGCCCGCGCGAGGCCGACGGGACACCGCCGCCAGCGCCCCCCCCCCCACCACGAACACCCGCACGTCGCGCTCCGCCTGCCGCACGTACTCCTGCATCACGATGTTGTGCCCCAGCCCCAGCACCGCCTCCAGCGCCGCCTCCAGCGACTGCCTCGACTCGCACAGCATCACCCCCCGCCGCTCGGAGCCGGCCAGCAACTTCACCAACACCGGCACCCCGCCCAGCGTGTCCACCATGCCCTGCAGCGCCCCGACGTCCCGGGACATCACCGTCGCGGGAATCGGCATGCCCGCCGCCGCCAGCCGCTGCAGACAGCGCCCGGGGCTGCGCGAGACGCCGATGGCCCGCGCCGAGTTCAGCACCACCGCGCCGTGCGCCGCGAACTGATCCAGCACCGGGAGGCCATAGCTGGCGATGGAACTGGCGATGCGCGGCACCACCACGTCGGGGACCCGCACCCGCTGCCCCTGGTAGAGGAGCGCCGGCTGCTGGCCCAGGTACACCGAGATGGCCGTGGGGTTGAGCACCCGCACCGAGTGCCCCCGGGCGCGCGCCTCCTCCATCAGGCGACGCGTCGAAGGAATGCTCCTCGAGCGGCTCAGGATCGCGAGCTTCACGCCGGCTCCTTCATGTCGAGCGCCATCACCACCGCGTCCTCGTGATCGTCCTGGTAGTAGCGGGGCCGCAGGCCCACCTGCCGGAACCCCAGCGAGCCATACAGCCCCTGCGCGGCGACGTTGCTGCGGCGAACCTCGAGGAAGGCCTGCACGCAGCGCTGGGTGCGCGCGAAGCTCAGCGTGGCGTCCATGACCCGGCGCCCGAAGCCCCGGCGCCGCACCGCGGTGTCGGTGGCCACGTTCAGGACGTGCAGCTCGTCGGCCACCAACCAGAAGATGGCGAAGGCGCGGAGACACCAGCCCGTCCCCGTCAGCTCCTCGCACAGCAGCACCGTCGACCAGGCCTGGGTCAACTCCTTCTTCACCATCTCCAGGGACCAGGGGTTGGAGAAGGCCTGCTGCTCGATGGCCATCACCGCTGGGAGATCATCGAGCGTCATCTTGCGCACGCGCACCTCGGCGTTCTGGATCACCTGGTGGCCTTCGGTGCGTAGGGCCCCAACAGGCGCACGTCGTTCTGCCGGCGCTGCTCGGTGAGCTCCTTCGTCACCAACGCGCTGAACTTCTTCTGCGTCAGCACCGCGCGAACCTGCTCGACCGACACGTTCTTCATCGCCGGGTTCTCAGCCTGCCAGGCCCGCACCTCGGCGTCGCTGACCTGGGCCCGGAGCTTCAGGCGCCCCTCCAGCGCCCGCTGCGCCCGCAGGTTGCGCCGCAGCACCTCCGCCAATTCGTTGAGGTCCGCCTCGTGGCGCTGCAGGAACCCGACGAACTGCGCTTCGCCCAGGCGCTCGCGGAAGGCGGCGATGGCCCGGTCGAGCTCTCCGGGCTCCAGCGGGTAGCTCTCCAGCTTGTCCGCCTCGAGCAGCGCCAGGCGTTGATCGATCATCAGCCGCAGGCTCGATTCGAGCGCTGGTCGGTCGAGCGGCGCGACGGCCGCGGCGACACCGCCGGAGTTGATCAACAGCACCCGCGCCTCGAAGTCGAGCTGCGACGCGGTGATGACCCGGCCCTCGATGGACGCCACCGCGCGATCGATCGTCCGAGGCGTCGCCGCGAGCGCAAGCCCCGGCAACCAGAGGACAAAGAGCCACTGGCGAGCGCGACAAAGCTGGTTACGGTGGGCCTCGGACATGATGCAGGACTACTACCAGCGACTTGACGTGAAGCGTGGCGCTTCGGCGGACGAGATCAAGAAGGCGTACCGCAAGAAGGCGAAGCAATACCACCCCGATCACAACCCCGGCGACAAGGCCGCCGAGGAGAAGTTCAAGCAGCTCAACGAGGCCTTCGAGGTCCTCTCGGACGACAAGAAGCGGCGCCTCTACGACGAGTTCGGCGACGAGGCCGCGAAGCTCGGCTGGGACGAAGGCAAGGCCGCCCAGTACCGCGCCTACAAGAGCGGCGGCGGGTTTCAGGGCAGCCCCGGCGGCTTCCACGTGGACTTCGGTGGCGGCGGCGAGGGCGGCTTCGACTTCGAGTCCATCCTCTCGGAAATGATGGGGGGCAACCGGAGGCGTCGGGCCGGCCCCCGCGCCGGCGGAGACGTCTCGGCCAACCTGGGGGTGACGCTGGCGGACGCGGTGCTGGGCGCGGAGCGCGCGCTCAACGTCGGCGGGCGCCGCATCTCGGTGAAGATTCCGGCGGGCGTAGAGACGGGCTCGCGGATCCGCCTCGCCGGACAGGGCGAGCCGGGGGAGGCCGGCGGGCCTCCGGGCGATCTCTTCCTCGACCTCACCGTGGAGCCACACCCGCTGGTGCGCCGCGAAGGGCAGGACCTCACGCTCGACCTCCCCGTGACGCTGGGCGAGGACGCCAGCGGCGCCGAGGTCCGGGTGCCGGTCTTCGGTGGCTCGGTCACCGTGACCGTGCGCCCGGGCACCCAGTCAGGCACCCGGCTGCGGCTGAAGGGCAAGGGCGTCCCGGGGCTGCGGGGAGGCCCGGCGGGGGATCTCTACCTGGTGGTGCAGGCGAAGTTGCCCGAGCCGCTCTCCGACGACGACCGGCGCGCGCTGACGGCGCTCCGCTACGAAGGTGACGTGCGCGCCAAGTTGGCGCTGTGAACTCTTCTCGAGACTGGTAAGGCGCGGCTCCTCATGGGCTTCTTGAACTCACTCCTCGGCGGCGGCACTCCGGCAGAGAAAGCCCAACGGCTCAAGTCGAAGGCGCTGCAAAAGTACGGCGACCCGGCCTCCCGTCAGAAGGCGCTCCAGCAGCTCGCCGACCTCCGTCACCCCGACGCGCTGCCGGTGCTGCTCCAGCGCTTCACCCTCAACGTCGACCCCCAGACCACCGACGCCGAAGAGAAGCAGCACGCCTTCGACTCGGTGGTGGAGCTCGGTCGCGACGCGCTGCCGGCGGTGCGCGACTTCCTCCGCAAGAGCGAACAGGCCTCCAGCTGGGCGGTAAAGCTGCTCTCGGCGCTGCTGACCGAAGAAGAGGTGGTGGGCGTGGTCACCGAGGAGCTCGAGCACCTCGGCAACGCCTACACCCGGGATCCCGAGAAGAAGGAGGTGCTGCTGCGCTTCCTCGAAGACAAGCGCGACTACCGGGTGGGCGCGGTGTTGCTGCCGCTGCTGTCCGACATGTCCGACGACGTGAAGATGGCGGCGCTCACCACCCTGACCTCGGTGAAGTACGAGCCGGCGCGCGAGCCGGTGATCGAGCTGCTGATCGCCGAGGACACCGCGCGGCGGGTGCAGAACGCCTGCGCGCAGCTGCTGGCCACCACCGGCTGGCCGGTGCAGGGCTACCGGGAGAAGGTCGAAGGGCACCTCCCCGAGCGCTACAGCCTCGACAAGGCCGGGGTGGTGAAGAAGCGCGGCGGCTGAGCGCTCAGCGCCCGACGGCGATGTAGCGCGACGAAGCGCCCCGCCGGAGCTTGAGCAGCACGGGATCCCCGGCGGGCGCCTCGGTCAGCGTGGCTTCCAGCTGCGCCAGGTTCATCACCGACACCCGGTTCACCTCGGTGATGACGTCTCCGAGCGCCAACCCCGCGCGCTCCCCCGGCCCGCCCGGCACCACCACCTCGATGCGCAGGCCCGGCTCCACGCCCAGGGCCGCCGCGGCGTTGCGATCGAGCACCCGCACCGCGACCCCCAATGCGTCGATACGTCCACCGGAGTTCAACGCCCGCAGCGCCTCCGCGGACGGACGGGTAGACAGCTTCGCCTCGAAGTCGAAGGCGCGGCCGCCGCGGGTGATCTGCACCTTCACCGAGCTCCCCGGCTGCAGCAGCGCGATGCGCCTGAGCACCTGCTGGTAGCGACGCACCTCGCGCCCGTTCACGGCGCTGACGCGATCGCCCGCCTTGAGCCCCGCCAGCTCGGCCGGACTCCCGGGGAAGACGTCGACCACCACCGGGCCACGGGCGGCGCCCTCCCCCGTCTCCTGAACCGTCAGGCCCAACCAACCGCGCTCCGGCCGCCCGTTCTGGAGGAGGTTCGGCAGCAGCTCCTTGACGAGGTTGATGGGCACCGCGAAGCCAATGCCCTGCCCTTCGCTGATGATGGCGGTGTTCACGCCAATCACCTCGCCCTTCATGTTGAAGAGCGGGCCGCCGGAGTTGCCGGGGTTGATGAGCGCGTCCGTCTGGATGAAGTCGTCGAACTGGCCCACGCCCAGCACGCGCTCCTTCGCCGAGATCATGCCGTGCGCCACCGAGTGGTCCAGGCCGAAGGGGTTGCCGATGGCCACCACCCAGTCCCCCACCTCCAGCGCGTCGGAGTCGCCCAGGAACAC
>CALNBU010001002.1 GCA_937875615.1 uncultured Archangium sp. | reverse complement strand
GCAACTGCACGATGTGGTCGGAGGAGCCGGAGATGGCGAAGTGCCCGATGCGCACCCCGTCGACGATCAGCGGCCCCCCGGAGCCACCGCTCAGATTGTCGCCCTTGTTGAAGTACGCGAACGGGAAGCCGATACCGCCGAAGGGCGTGTTGGTCAGCAACATCACCCCGTCGATCCACCCGTCGGGCCGGCCGTCTCGGCCGTTGAGATCGAACCCCGAGAAATCGAGCTCCGCCTCATCGGCGCGCCGAACCACCTCGCGCATCATGTCCATGCCGGCGGTGATGGCGGTCAGCTCTCCGCGCGAGATGGCGCACCCCGGGAACCGGTCGGCCGGGAGCGGACAGGTGTCGTAACGAACTGTCGGCGCCACCGTCACCCGGGGCCGAAAGCGCTGCAGCGACGCGGTCTCGTAGTACTTCACGAAGCCCGCGGGATCCTCCGGTGAGAAGTAGCGCTCCAACACCGCGCGATCGATCGGAGGAAAGCCCGCCACCTCCACCGGGATCAACAGCACCCGGGTGTCCCCCAGGTACGGCGCCTTGCGAGGACCGACATCGCCGCGCATCACGAAGTGGTCCATGTAGTCAGCCGAGGCTGAGGTCGAGAGGAGGATCCAGAGCAGAGCGCGCTTCATCACGCCGCTCATACTTCAACTCGAGACGGGGGTCAGAACCCCTCGAGCTTGGAGATGATCTCCTTCATGATCTCCGAGGTCCCGCCGCCGATGGTGAGCAACCGCACGTCGCGCCACGCGCGGGCGACGTCCGTCTCCTCGACGTAGCCCATGCCGCCGAAGAACTGCTGGCAGTCGTAGGCCACCTGCTGCGCGAGGTCGCAGGCCACCAGCTTGGCCATGGAGATCTCCTTCACCGGGCTCTCCTTCCGGTCGAACAACTCCACCGCGTGGTAGGTCAACCGCTTCGCCGCCTCGATGCGCGAGAGGTGGTCGACGAACTTGTGCCGCCACACCTGGTACTTGAGCAGCGGGCGCCCGAAGGCCTGTCGCTCGTTCCCGTAGCGAATGGCGTCCGCCAGCATCAACTCCATGCCCGCCACCGCGACGATGGCCGCGGTCAGCCGCTCGCCCTGGAAGTTGGTCATCACGTGGTAGAAGCCCTCGTTCTCCTGCCCCAGCAGGTACCGGGCGGGCACCTTGCAATCCTCGAAGTAGAGCACCGCGGTGTCCGACGAGAGGTTCCCGACCTTGTCGAGCTTCTTGCTGACCGAGAAGCCCTTCACGTCGGTGGGGAAGGTCAGCAACGACACCCCGCCGTAGCCGGCTTCACCGGTGCGCACCGCGAGGGTGATGAAGTCGGCGCGGGTGCCGTTGGTGATCCACATCTTGCTGCCGTTGATGACGAAGTCGTCACCCACCCGGCGCGCGGTGGTCTTGAGGTTGGCGACGTCGCTGCCCACCCCGGGCTCGCTGATGCCGAGCGCGGCGACCTTCTCGCCCTTGAGCGCGGGCTCCAGAAACAACCGCTTCTGCTCGTCGGTGCCGATCTCGTTGATGATCGGCGTGGCCATCTGGCTCTGCACCAGGAGCGCCATGTTCACGCCCGCGTTCCGCGCCCGGGCCAGCTCCTCCACGAAGGCCGTCACGTACCAGTAGTCGAGCCCGCTGCCGCCGTAGGCGACGTCGTGGTTGATGCCGATGAAGCCGAGCTCACCCGCCCGGGAGAACAGCTCCCGCGGGAAGATGCCGGCCCGATCCCACTCCAGGGCGTGCGGCGCGAGCTCCTTCTCGACCCAGCCACGGACTGATCTGCGAAAGGCTTCGTGCTCCGGCGTGAAAAAATTGGGCATGGGCGCGCTCCTCCAGAATTGATTCTGGAGTCAATATCAGCTGCCCACGCCCCGTGGAATGGCCGAAGTGCGCGGCGGGAGGCCTCAGTTCGAGGCCTTGCAGTAGCCGGTTCCCGGAGGCGCCCCGGGGATCTGCTGGCACTCCCGCGGGATGTCCTGCAGGCACCCCGCAGCGCCGAGCGCGACGTCGCAGTAGGTGTGGCAGAGCCCCGTAACGCCCAACGCCAGCCCGAGGCAGTGGAGCGCATGCGGGCTCGGCTCCTCGTCGAAACACGCCGCGGCGGTGGTGCAGTTTTGACCTGCCTCCTGGCTCCCTGTCGGCGCGGCGCAGTACGAAACCACCGGCGTCGCCGAGGAGTCGAAGTAGCAGTAGGTGCCCTCGGGACAGTCTGGGTTCAACACCGAGCACGGCATCCGACAGGCGATCTGCACCAAGTTGGTGACACAGATCTCACCGGGCACGCGCACCACGCCGTCCTCGTCCGTCACCGGCGGCGCGCAGGAGAGGCCACCCCGCCCACCACACTTGCACACGCCGTCTTCCGGGTCGCAGCTGGTCCCCGAACCACAGGTCTTGGTGCCGCCATCGGGATTCACGCACTGCTGCCCGCCTTCGCAGCGAGACGGAGGCCCGAGGTTGCAGATCTGATTCGAGGAGCACGCCGGTCCGCCCGGTCCACCACACTTGCAGCGGCCGTCAGATGGGTCACAGGTGGATCCACCTCCGCAGCTCACGCCCACGCACAGGTTGCTCGCACGGCACGTCCGCTCGGAGTCGGCGCACCCACCGTCGCTCCCCGTCGGACACCCGCAGGCCTGGCCGCTCTGACACACCACCCCGTTGCACTTGCAGAGCCCGTCTGCGCTGTCACAGCTCGCCGACCCCGTGCACACCACGCCGGTGCAGTTGTCAGCCACGCAGACCTTCTCGACCGACGACGCCACGGAGCAGGTCTCCGCGGTGGAACAGGTCTGCGCGCCGCAGACACACGTCCCGGTGCTGCCATCGCAGGTTTGATTGCGCGGACACGTCAACTGGTTGCAGTCCGCGGCGGCCTCACAGGCCGGCACGTTGGGGTTACAGACCTGCTGATCCGCGCAGACCGTCCCGCCAGTGCCGCCACACTTGCAGAGGCCGTCTCGCACGTCGCAGCTGGTCCCCGGCTTGCCCGCACAATCCACGCTGCTGCACCGGTTCGAGACGCAGGTGTTGGCAGCGGAGTCGCACACCTCGTTCTCGCCACACACCACCCCGCCACGCCCGCCACATTTGCAGACGCCATCGGAGGGGTCACAGAGGTAGCCCGCCGTGGCGCAGGTGACGCGTTTCTCTTCGCACTGGTCCACAGGGCCGCCCGAACACGCGGACGTCAGGACCAGCACATGGGCGGCGAGCACAGCCGCGACGGCATTCTTCGACATGAGGATTCTCAGTTGATTGAAAGGGAGAGACGTCACCGGCTCCGGCGCCGGCGAGAGAGAGGACCGAGGAGCGCCGCCAGCCACCACCAGGCCGGGGTCAACGACACCGACGTACAACCACCCGCTGACTCCTGTTCGAAGTCAGGCTGGACACGGATGGCGATCGCCCGGACATCGCGACGGTTGTAGCGGTCCTGCAGCTTCACCAGCACCGTGTACACGCCGGGCTCGGCAGAGGCGTCGACGGTCCCACTGATGGTGCCGTCGGCCGCGAGGTTGAGCCCCGCCGGCAACTTCTGGGTCGGGTCCGTCTCCACGCAGGAGAACTCGTTGGGCCGGGTCGCCTGCTGTACGCAGGGGAGCGAGAACCCGATGTCCTCCGCGGCGGCGCCACCGTTGTGCGACAACCGCGCGGTGTAGGCGTGCCCCACGAAGGCGTCCGGGACGGCGAGCGTGGTGATCGCCAGACCATCGCGGTACCCGATGCGCAGCACCACGTTGGCCGTGTCGAAGATGCCCTCGCCCGAGGCGTCCTGCACACGCAGCGTGAGCAGGTACAGACCAGCCCTCACCGGCGTGCCGCTCAGGTAGTCGGTGGTCTCCCGATCGTCGATGGACAACCCGAGGTAGCGGCTCAAGTACCGGTTGAACAGCACCGCGAGGGTGTCGTTGGGCGCGTCCGCCGAGTCGCCCAGCGCGCGGAGCGCGGTGCGAACATCGCCATCATCGTCCAGCACCGGCCCCGGCGCCTCGGTCTCCGACTCCGCCAGTTGCTGGAAGCGGATGACCGACCAGCCGTAAGGCGCCACGCCACCACTCGCGACCAGCTGCTGGAGGTAGGCAGAGCCGACCCGGCCCGTCTCGACCGCCACGGTGCCGATGGCCAGCGCGGTGGGCGTCACCACGCGCAGCCGGATCTCCGCATCGGCGGCCGCGCCCTGAGAGTCCGTCACCCTCACCTGGAACGTGAAGTCGCCCTGCTGTTGCGCGCGCCCTTCGAGGAGACCGTCGCTGGCGAGACCCAACCCGGCCGGCAACGGCTGGGACTCAGGGTTCACCAGTGTCCACACGTACGGCGGCGCACCGCCGACCGCCACCAGCGAGGCGCTGTACACCCGCCCAGCCTCCGCGGCCGTCAACGACTGCGGCACCACCGCGAGCGGCAACCCGCCGGGCGCCACGGTCAACGACAGCTCCCGGGTGTCGCTCAGTGAGCCCGAGGTCACCTGCACCGAGAACGCGAACGCGCCCGCCACCGACGGCGCCCCGAGGAGATCTCCGTTCGCCGACAGCGAGAGCCCCGGAGGCAGCGAGCCGGCGACCTGGCTCCAGTCGTACTGGCCGGTCCCGCCCGTCGCCGCAAGCCGCAACCCGTAGGGCGCGAACTGCGTCGCCCCCGGCAGCGGCGCGGTGGAAATGGCCACCGTGCCAGACGACACCACGATCTCCGTGGTGCGCGTGAAGCAGTTGTTGACGATGGTGATCTCGTTGCCGCCGAACTGGCCAGTGCCGGAGTCATAGTTCACGCAGGCGCCGACCCACCAACGGCCCGGCGCGATGTTGGTAGGCAACGTCACCGGCTCGGTGGCCGTATCGAGGCTCTGTGCCGCGAGCGCCCCCAGGTTCCCCACCCCGAGCGGACGGTCGCCGATGCTGATCGACGCGTTGTCGGAGAGGAACCACGTGTACTTCGCGGGCTGCGACGCCGCGTTGCCGATGTTGGAGAAGACGCGGGTGATGCTGAGCGTCTCCCCGGGGCTTCCGGTCCCGGGCGCGTTGATGCTGTTGATCGACAGGTCCGCGGTCGGAGGCCCGATGGTGATCGCCGACGGCGCGGAGGTATTGTTGATCTCCGACAACTCAGGAAACACCCCGTC
>CALNBU010001001.1 GCA_937875615.1 uncultured Archangium sp. | reverse complement strand
GGCATCACCAGCACCGACGCCCACGGTGGCGAGACGCGCCACGGCGGCGGCAGCTTCATCGAGCGCTACGTGTTCCCGCGCGGCGAGCTGCCGCACCGCCTCCTGCGACTTGCCCAGCGAGTACGCCAGCACGATGGGCCGCACCTCGCGCACGAGCTGCGTGCGGGCCCAGTCGGCCACCGCGTCCCAGGTCTGGGCGCGCGGCGGAAAGCGGTAGCGCGGGTGTCCGAAGGTCGACTCGATGACCAGGGTGTCGCAGGCCAGCACCGGCGCGGGCGAAGCGGTGAGCGCCGGCTCCAGCGAGAGGTCGCCGGTGTAGACCACGCGGTGCCCGTCGGGCCGGGTGACGCGCACCTGCGCCGAGCCGAAGACGTGGCCGGCGGAGAAGCACTCGAGGCGCAGCGCGCCGAGCGACATCACCTCGCCGTAGTCGAGCGCGCGCACCGACTCCAGCGGGCCCAGGCGGTGCTGCATCAACGCCAGGGTGGCCGCGGTGGCGATGACGTGCTGGTGCCGGGCGATGTGGTCGGCGTGGGCGTGGCTGACGAAGGCCACCGGCGCCTTCGCGCGCGCGTCGAACCACAGCGGCGTGCCTTGAAGCACGAGACCTCCCTGGCGCAGCTCGACGGGCACGCCTGCGGGTTCTGCCAGATTCCGGCGCGGCCCGGGGTGGGCGCGCGGAGAGTGGGGGCGTAAGAAGGCTCGTATGCTCACGCGCGCGCTGCTCCTGGTCGTTGCGCTGCCCTCTCTCGCGGCCGAGGTGTCGCCGGAGGTGCAGATTGCGCTCACCTCGCTGCGCGACGGCGAGCGCGCGCGGGTCGAGGCGGCGCTGGGCAGCGCGGCGGAGCTGCCGCTGTACCGCGGGGACTTCACGCTCGACCCGGAGAAGGGCCGGGCGAGGGGGCAGGTGGCGCTGACGCTCTTCGCGTCGCCCGGCCGCGCGCTGCGGTTGCGGGTCACGCCCAACGCGGCGCACCCCGGGGCGGTGGTGCTCTCGAAGGTGAAGGTCAATGGTGCCCCGGTGGCGGTGGAGGCGTCGGGCTCGCTCTTCACCGTCGCGCTGCCGGACGGGGCGGCGCTGCCCCTCACGGTGGAGCTCTCGCTCGAGGCGCGGGTGCCGGCGCTCCCGGACGCGGCGCCGCTGAGCGGCTCCGGTGCGGCCGGTGACTACGGCGCCTTCTCTTCGACCACCGACGCGCTGTCGCTGGTGGGGCTGATGCCGCTGGTGGCGCCCGAGGGCTTCGGCGCGCCGTCGGGGCTGGGAGACCTCGGCACCACCTCGCCGTCGAACTTCCTCGTCAGCGTCACCGCGCCCACGCCGTGGCGGGTGGTGGCCAACGGCCAGGCGGTGGGCGAGGTGCCGACGGGCAAGGGCCAGACGCGCTTCGCGTACACGGTGGCCGCCGCGCGCGACTTCCCGGTGGTGGCCCTCAAGCAGCCGCAGGTGTCGACGAAGAAGGTGTCGGGCGTAGAAATCGAAGCGGTGCTGTTGTCGACCGACGCGCGGCACGGGGCGAAGGTGCTGCGGCACACCGGCGAGCTGCTCCAGGCCTACGAGCGGCGGCTGGGGCCCTACCCGTACAAGACGCTCCGGGTGGTGGAGCAGCGGCTGGTGTCGAGCGCCGGCGGCATGGAGTTCCCCGGGCTGGTGACGGTCTCGGCGCTGCTGCTGTCGGGCCGCGCCGACCCGCTGGCGGCGCTGGGGCTGGGCGGCGGTGACGCGAAGATGATGAAGCAGTTGTTGGGGCCGCTGCTGGACCCGCTGATGGCGCAGACGCTGGAGTTCACGCTCGCGCACGAGCTGGCCCACCAGTACGTGGGCATGTTGGTGGGCAGCGACCCGGTGCTCGAGCCCATCGCCGACGAGCCGCTGACGCAGCACCTCGCGCTGCTGGGGCTGGAGTGGACGAGCGGCGCCGCGGCGGCGAAGGCGATGCGCGAGGGGCAGGTGCAGGGCGCCTACCAGCTGCACCGGATGATGGGCGGCGCCGACGGGCCGGCGGAGCGGCCCACGGGGGCCTATGGCTCGAATCAGGAGTACGCGGCGCTCATGTACGGCAAGGCGCCGCTGCTCTTCGACGCGCTGAGGAAGCTGGAGGGGAAGGAGCGCTGGGAGCAGCTGCTCCGGCGTTACCTCGACGCGAACCGCTACCGCTGGGTGAGCGCCAGCACCTTCACCGACCTGGTGGCGGCGGAGTCGAAGCGACCGCGGGAGGTGGCGGCGCTGCGCCAGCGTTGGTGGGGCGAGGCGCACGGCGACGAAGACCTGGGCGGGCTGAACCTCTCGGGCATGCAGCTGGGCGGCGGGGGGCAGCTGCAGCTCGACCCGGCGATGCTGAAGCAGCTGGAGGAGATGATGAAGATGCTGGGCGGCGAGTGAATCGGTGCGGCCGCCGCGCGGCGCCAGTCAGGCGAAGAAGCGGCGGACGGCGTCGATGACCTGCCCTGCGTGGTCTGCGGTCAGGTGCGGCCCGATGGGCAGGCTCAAGACCTCCTGCGCCGCGCGCTCGGTGTCGGCGAGCGGCTCGGGGTGGGCGCCCGCGTAGGCCTGCTGCCGGTGCGGCGGAATCGGGTAGTGGACCAGGGTGCCGATGCCCGCGGCGTCGAGGTGGGCGCGCAGCGCGTCGCGCCGGGCGGTGCGCACCACGAAGAGGTGCCACGAGGAGGTGGCGCCGGGCGGCAGCTCCGGCAGCTGGAGGTCGCCCACGCCGCGCAGGCCCTGCAGGTAGTGCTGCGCGAGCGCCTGGCGCCTGGCGTTCCAGGCGTCGAGGTGCCGGAGCTTCACCCGCAGCACCGCGGCCTGCACCGGGTCGAGGCGCGAGTTGAAGCCGAGGAGCTCGTGCACGTACTTCTCGCTCGAGCCGTAGTTCCTCAGGCGCCGCAGCCAGGAGGCCACCTCGTCGTCGTCGGTGGTGATGGCGCCGGCGTCGCCCAGGGCGCCGAGGTTCTTCCCGGGGTAGAAGCTCCAGGTGGCGGTGGTGCCGAAGCCGCCGATGCGCGTGCCGCCGAGCGTCGCGCCGTGGGCTTGCGCGGCGTCTTCCACCAGCACCAGGCCGCGCTCGTCGGCGAGCTGCCGCAGCGCGGGCACGTCGGCCGGCACGCCGTAGAGGTGCACCGGCAGCAGCGCCCGCGTCGCCGGGGTGAGCGCGCGGGCGAAGGACTCCGCGGTCACCACGTGGGTCGCGAAGTCCGGCTCCACGGGGCGGGGCGTCGCGCGCGCGTGGCTGGCGCCCAGCCAGGTGGCGATGAAGGTATTGGAGGGCACCAGCACCTCGTCGCCCGGCTGCACCCCGTGCGCGAGCAGGGAGAGCGTGAGCGCGTCGAGGCCGTTGGCGACGCCGATGCAGTGTCTGGCGCCCACCCACGTTGCGAACTCCGACTCGAAGGCCTCGACCTCCGGCCCGCCGATGTACCAGCCCGAGGAGAGGACCCGGGCCAGCGCTTCGTCGAGCTCCGCGCGGAGCTCCGAGGTTGCATCGCTCAGGGACAGGAACGGAATCGCCATGCAGGTCGACTGGCTAGCGCACCGCGCGCGCACGTCAAAGACCGCGTAAGAAGCCACCCGACGGAGAGTCATGCGCACACCCAACCGAATCAGTCCGCTGGCAGTCGTGGAGGCGTCGTTGCCCGTGGATGCGGGCATCGAGGTCATGGAGTTCGCCATCGTCAGGGAGAGCGCGACGCTGGCCTCCGGCTGTCGGGTGCACCCCCACGCCTTCATCGGCCCCGGGGTGACGCTCGGTGAGAACGTGGAGGTCTTCCACGGCGCGGTGGTGGGCCGGGAGCCGAAGGGCGCGGGCGCCACGGCGCGGCGCATCGACTTCGAGCCCGTCATCTCCATCGGCGCGAACTCGTCCATCGGTCCGCACGCCGTCATCTATTTCGACGTGACGCTCGGAGAGAACTGCCTCGTGGGCGACAGCGCGTCCATCCGGGAGAAGTGCCGCGTCGGCCACCGGTGCATCATCAGCCGGCACGTCTCCTTGAACTACAACGTCCAGGTCGGCGACGGCGTCAAGGTGATGGACGCGACCCACCTGACGGGCAACACCGTGGTGGAGGATGGCGCCTTCATCAGCACCCACGTGGCGACGGCCAACGACAACGCGATGTCGAGAGCCGGCTACGACGACGCGCGCGTCACCGGCCCGACGGTGGGGCGGGGCGCGGTCATCGGCGCGGCCGCCACCCTGCTGCCTTCGACGGTGGTGGGGCCCGACGCGACGGTGGCGGCCGGCGCGGTCGTGCTGGCCGTCCTCGAAGTGCGGCTCTACGACATCTGGGGAAGCTGACCGTGACCGACACCGACCGCTCCGGGGCCCCGTCCTCCGCGCCCGCGCAGAAGCAGCAGTTCGAGCTCGGCACCGGGCCCGGACGCGTCCTGGTCTGGTTCTACGGGGTGTTCACGGTCGCGGCGGCCTCGCGCTCGATCGTCCAGATCATCATCGACTTCGACCGGGCGCCGCTGGCGTACGTGCTCTCGGCCGTCGCGGCCGTGGTGTACGGCTTCATCACGTACTCGCTGGTGCGCGGCGGGGAGAAGGCCCGCCGGGCGGCGCTGGTGTGCTGCGCCGCGGAGCTGCTGGGTGTGCTGGTCGTCGGCGCGTGGACGCTGGCC
>CALNBU010001000.1 GCA_937875615.1 uncultured Archangium sp. | reverse complement strand
GCCGCTGGGCACCATCGCGGTGGCCTCCACCGAGCTGGCCGCCGCGCTCGAGCGCCTGGTGGTCCCCGACGGCGTCCGCGAAGACGTCCGGCTGGTGCAGGCGCAGATCGCCCGGTGCCGGGGCATCCTCTCGCGCATGTCCACCCGCAGCGGCGAGGTGGCCGCCGAGAGCTTCACCCGGGTGCCGGTGGACGAATGGATCGACGAGGCGCTCGCGCAGCTCCCGCTCCCGGTGGCGGCGCACACCACGCCGGGCCTCGCGGTGCTAGGCCCCCGCGCGGCGCTCACGCAGGCCCTCACCAACCTGCTGCGCAACGCGCTGGCCGGCTCCCCGGAGGTCACCCTGCGGGTCGAGCGCCGCGAGGCACGGCTGGTGATGAAGGTGAGCGACGCCGGGCCCGCGCTGCCGCCCGAGGTTTTCTCCCGGCTGGGTGAGCCCTTCTTCACCACCCGACCGGTGGGCCAGGGGCTGGGCCTGGGCGTGTTCCTGGCGCGCACCTTGGCCGCCCAGCTCGGCGGCTCGCTGCAGTACGAACGCAACCTGCCTCGCGGCACCGTGGCCACCATCGAGCTGCCCCTGGCATGAGCTCCGCGCCTTCCCTGCTCCTGGTCGACGACGACGAGGCCTTCCGCACCCGCCTCGGCCGGGCGCTCGGTGAGCGCGGGTACGCGGTGACGCTGGCGGGCAGCGTCGACGAGGCCCTCGCCCTCGCCACCGAGGCGCCGGAGTTCGCGGTGCTGGATCTCCGCATGCCCGGCGCGTCGGGGCTCGAGCTGCTCTCGGCGCTCAAGGCGCAGGACCCCAACACCCGGGTGGTGATGCTCACCGGCTACGGCAGCATCTCCACCGCGGTGGAGGCCACCCGGCGCGGCGCCGCCGTGTACCTCACCAAGCCGGTCGACGCCGACGCGGTGCACCGGGCGCTGAGCGGCGACGCGGCGCCACCTGCCGTCGAGCCCGAGACCCCCACCCTGGCCCGCGCGGAGTGGGAGTACATCCACCGGGTCCTGCACGACTGCGGCGACAACATCTCCGAGGCCGCGCGGCGCCTGGGGCTGCATCGGAGATCACTCCAGCGAAAGCTGCAGAAGTACCCGCCGCCGCGATGAGCCCACGCCGGCCGAACGGTCGGTTGCGGAGCGAGCCTCGCGCCTTACCTCTAGAGGCATGTACAAGCAGACCTTCTCCCCGACCCTCTCCCCGCTGTCGCAGGGTGCCGGCGCGCGCTGGTCGAACGCCCTGAAGACCGCCGCGCTGCTGGCGGCGATGACCGCGCTGACCCTCGCCGTGGGCCAGCTCATCGGCGGTGCGCGCGGCCTCCTCTGGGCTGGCGCGCTGGTGACGCTGATGAACCTCGGCTCCTTCTGGTTCAGCGATCGGCTCGCGCTGATGATGAATCGGGCGCGGCCCCTGGCCCCCAGCGAGCTGCCCTGGCTGGAACAGCTCACCGCGCAGCTCGCGCAGCGGGGCGGCCTCCCCATGCCGAAGCTGTACGTCATCGACACGCCCACCCCCAACGCCTTCGCCACCGGACGGAGCCCCGCGAAGGCCGCGGTGGCGGTCACCACCGGCCTGCTGCAGCTGATGGACCGGCGCGAGCTGGCGGGGGTGCTCGCGCACGAACTGTCGCACGTGAAGAACCGCGACACCCTGACCATGACCGTGGCCGGCACGCTCGCCGGCGTCATCAGCCACGTCTCCCAGATGGTGTTCTGGTTCGGCGGCTCGTTCCTCCGCAACGCTGACGACGACGAGGGGACCAACCCGCTGGTCGCGCTGGGGCTGCTCGTCGTGGCGCCGCTCACCGCCACCCTCATCCAGCTGGCCATCAGCCGCGCCCGCGAGTTCGACGCCGACGCGGCCGCCGCCCAGCTGACGGGAGACCCAGAAGGGCTGGCCTCTGCGCTCTCCCGCCTGGAGCGGGGAAACCAGGCGCTGCCGCTCGACCACTCGCCCGCCACCGCGCACATGTTCATCGTCAACCCGCTCTCCAGCAGCGGGGTGATGCGCCTGTTCGCCACGCACCCGCCCATCGACGCGCGGGTCCGTCGGCTCCTTGCCATGCGCTGAGGGGCCAGCTATGGCCGGCGCCGGTAGTTGAACCCTCTTGCGGAGATTTCCCAGGTGACCATCGCACTCGTTCTGATCGGCGTCGCGCTCGCGATCAGCCTCGCCTTCAACCTCGGCCTGCTCGGCGGCAAGTCCGCCAACGTCACGGCTTCCCATGCCTCCAACCAGGCCCCCGCACGCGCTGAGCGCCGCGACAACGGCGACGAGGCCCGCAAGGTCGCGGCCGAGCTCGACAAGAAGAGCAAGGAGCTGTCGGAGCTGAAGAAGCAGCACAGCGAGCTGAAGGACGAGCTCAAGGGCGCGAAGAAGAAGCTCTTCGACGCGACCGAGGCCAACAAGTCAGAGGATGATCTGGTGAAGGCCCGCGGCGAAGCAGAGCGCGCCGCCTCCATCCAGCTCGACGCGACGCGCGCCGAGCTCGCGCAGGCCCTCGCGGAGCTCACCCGCGTCAAGGCCGACGCCGAGAACAAGGGCCGCCGCCGCCCCGCCCCCGAGAAGCCCGAAGAGAAGCAGGAGGCGCCGAAGCCGCAGGAGGTCATCACCCGCGTCATCCGGGAGCTCTCCGACGTCGAGAAGGAGCGCATCGCCCGCCTCGAGACGCAGTCGGCGAATGACCGGAAGAAGGCCAACGAGCTCGACCGCGAGCTCAAGTCGGTGAAGGTGAAGTTCGACCGGCACCAGCGCGAGGCCAAGCGCGTGTACCAGGATGCCCAGCTGGCCCGGGACAAGTTCCGCGCCGTCGAGCTGCGGCTCAACCGCACCACCATGGAGAACGATCTCCTCAAGCGCGCCATCCGCGACCTCGAGAAGAAGGCGGGCGTCGACGCCGGCCGCCTCGATCTCACCGCCGAAGAGGCGGTGAAGAGCGACGAGGCCATCAAGGCCAAGCACGCGGCAGAGGACGCCGCCGAGGCGGAAGCCCTCGCCCGGCTGGAGGCCGCCCCGGCCACCTCGCCCGACGAAGCCCCTGCGACGGAGGCGCCGGCGGCCACCGAGCCTGCGGCGACGACTGAGACGCCTACCGCGCAGGCCTGAGCGCCTCGACGCGAAACAAGAAGGGCCGCGGTCACACCGCGGCCCTTTTTTTGTGCCCGCACCGCAGGTCAAACGTAGCGCTGTTCGAACAGCCGCCGCAGCCCGTCGTGGCGCCGGAGCAGGTTCAGCGTGAGCTCCGCGTGGCCCGGCACGTAGCCGTTGCCGATGATCATCTCCACGTCTCGCCCCACGCCCTCGGCCCCCAGCGCCGCGGTGGTGAAGCTGGTCGCCATCGAGAAGAAGATGACGGTGCCGCCATTCCTCACCGAGAGGAGCGAAGCCATCTCGGTGTTGGGGACGGAGGCGCAGTTGATGACCAGGTCGGCGAGCTGACCGCCGCTCCAACGGGAGACGGCCTCCAGCACCTCGACCCCGCGGGTGGCATCGACCCGCGCCACGGCGTCGCACAGGCCCAACCCCTTCAGCGTGTCCAGCGCGCCCTGAGAGATGTCGAGGGCCAGCAGCTGCCCGTCGCGCCCCATCGCCTCACGGGCCTGCGCGAGGCACAGGGCCCCGCTCTTGCCGGCGCCCAGCATCACCACCCGCTGGCCGGGCTTCACGTAGCGCGCGGTGAGCGCCGGCGCCCCGGCCACGTCGAGCGCCGCCAGCGACAGGGTGTCCGGGAGATCCTCCGGGAGCTTCGCGTAGATCCCCGAAGGGAACAGGATGGCGCGCCCGCGCACGTCCACGCGGTCGATGTCCATCTTCACCGCGCGCACCTCGTCGATGACCAGCGGCGTGAGGGTGAGGCTCACCAGCGTCGCCAGGCGATCTCCCACGCGCAGGGCGTTGAAGTCGGGGTGCGAAGGAGACACCTCCAGCACCCGTCCGATCAACATCCCACCGGAGCCGGTGACCGGATTGTGCATCTTGCCGCGCGCCGAGACGATCTCCTGCACCATCCGCCCCAGCTGCTGCGCGTCGCCCTTCGCGCTCTCCTTCAGCTGCTTGAACGACGCCGCGTCGATGTTGAGGCTCTCCACCTCGATCAGCAGCTCACCGTCACGCAGCGGCAAGGAGGGGTCCAACGTGTGCGCGCGCTGCGGCAGCACGCCCTGCTCTCCGACGACGCGGCTCAGGCCGTAGAGGTCCATGCGCCTGCGTGTACCAGAAAAAAAACGGCCCCGGTCACCCGGAGCCGTGCGCACCACCCCTACGGGAGGTGGTTTTAGAACGTGTACTGCACGCGCGCCGCGAAGGTCAGCGTGTTGATGGCCGGCCCGAAGATGAGCCGGTAGCCGACATCGAGGCCCACCGAGAAGTGGTCGACCATGGTGGCCCACTCGAAGGAGCCCATCACGCCAGCGTTGCCGTAGAGCAGACCCTCGGGAGGCTGCGCGCCATCCGCCAGCGGCACCGGCTTGGGGTCGATCAAGGTGATGCCACCGACGAGCTTGCCGCCCAGGAAGAGACGGCTGGTGATGTAGCCATCACCCAGGCGGTGGAGGTAGCCGGCGGTGACGTTGATGAACGTCTGCGTGAAGTTGTCGGCGATGGCGCGACGGGCGGCCGAGTCGGGGTCGTTCGGCACCGCGCGCACCGCCGGGTCCACGCAGTTCCCCGCGCCATCTCGCTCCGACCAGCAGTTCCCCGCGTTGGAGCCGAAGCCCACGTGCAACCCGATGGGAATGATGCTGCGGCCCTCGTTGAAGGCGATCTGGTAGCCGACGCCCAATTGCAGGTAGAGCGCGAAGTTCGAATACGCGTCGAAGCCGCCCAGATTGAAGCCGCCTCCGACACCGGTATCCGTGAAGAACCCGCGCCGAACCTCCAACGGCACACCAGCCGAAGGGGTGGCCGCGAACGCAGCCGACGAGACAACCACACTCAGGATCAACGCGAGATTCCGCACGTAGAACAAGCCTCCAGAATAAAACGCGCGGCACCATACCGGCGGGCCGCATAAACGCAATCGTGAAAAACAAGAACGCGGCGCCTCATCGAAAGGCGCCGCGCTCGCTTTGGTAAGGCCAAAGCCCTACTTCATTCGTCGTCGCCCGCCGCCTTGAAGATCCACGGGAAGGTGACGTTCACCACGCCGCCGCCCTGGGGCTCCGGGAACTTCCAGCGACGGATGCGCTGCTCGATGCAGCTCTCCACGTTGGCGTTCCCCATCGACGACTCCGAGACGTTCGCCTCGGACACCGCGCCCGACGGGTCGATGGTCCAGGCCACCGCCACCTTGCCGGCCAGCGCCGGGTTCTTCTGCAGCTCCTGCTCGAAGCAGAACTTGATCTCGTTCTGGTGGCGCTTGATGACCTTCATGATGACGTCCTTGTCGAGGCCGCCGACCACCGTCGTCTTCCCGGGAACGACGCGGGTGGAGCTCTTGCCCTTGCCGCCCAGGTCGATGGAGCCATAGCCGCCACCACCGCGACCGCCGCCCTTCGTCCCGAGGCCCCCCAGGCCAAGCCCGGTGCCGCCGCCGCCCGAGCCAGAGCCACGGGAGCCGAGGCCCGCACCGCCCTGCAGACCACCCAGCGCGTTGTTGATGCCGGTGCCCAGGCCGCCGGGTCCGAAGACGTTGGAGGCCGCGCCACCACCGAACATGCCCGCCATCAGGCTCGAGACCTTCTTGCGATCTTCTTCACGCTTGTTCGCGTCGACCGTCGGCGCGCCCTTCTTGGAGGGGTCCGCCTGGTCCTTCTTGGCCTCCTGCTTGCCGAACTTGCCTTCCTTCTCCTGCGCCTTGGCACCTTCGGCGACCCCGGAGAGATCCTTGAACTTCTGGATCTCCTGCTTCTTCTCGGGCTTCACCACCATCTTCACGTACTTCGAAGGGTTGGCGAAGATGTCGTCTCCTTCACCGCCGTAGCCCAGCGGCGTCAGCACCATCGCCGCGATGAGCGCGAAGCACGCCATCATGCAGATGGACACGATCTTGAAGAACGTGAAGTCGTGCTCCGCGAGGGTGTTGATCGAGAGCGCCGCCGACGGCCGCACCGAGCGGACGATGAAGGCCACGTTCTGGAACGAGATCTGCGCCTTGTCGTGAAGCCCCAACTCCACCGCGTCAGCGCGCAGGCCACCCTCGGCCGCGCGGAGCTTGCCCTCGCTCTTGAGCTGCTCCTTCGACTTGTGGCTGTCCTTGCTGGTGACCACCACGCCGGCGTCGGCGGGCACGTTCACCACCACCGCCGAGCCACGCGCGCGCGCCAGCGTGAAGGTCGACCCCATCCCGAAGACCGTGAAGCGATTGCCCGCCTCCTCACCCACCGTCACCGGAACGCCATCACCGAAGTGCTGCACGTTGATGAGCGTGTCGCCCCAGAGCAACGCCACCTGCAACACCTTGTCGTTCTCCGTGGGCACCGCCTCCGCCGGCAGCGGCTCATCGAAGAGCGCCGCAGCGTTCTTGCCAGTGCCCGCGAGGCCCCTGGCCGACGGCGCGTGCTTCGGCTCCTTCTCTTTCTTGTTCTTCTTGTCTTTCTTGCTCTCGGTCTTCGCCTCTGCGGGCGGAGGCGGCGGCGACGCAGCCTCGACCTTCGCCTCTCCGAACACCACCTTCACCTTCGACCCGCCGATGGAGATGCTCTGCCCGGAGCTGACCTGCTTCGGCTCCTTGGAGACCGCCTCATCACCGAGCTTCGTCCCGCTCTCGGAGCCAAGGTCGATCACCGTGACCGAGCCGTCCTTCTCGACCTTGAACATCGCATGCAGGTTCGAAACGCCGGGGTCCGTCACCTTCACCGCAGCGCCGGCGCCGGAGCCGATGATGACGCTCTCCTGGTCGCTGTGCGCCTCGGTGGTCGAGCCGTCGGGGTTGGTGATCTGCAGAGTGATCGTCTTCTTCGACATGGGGCAGTCCTTAACTCAGAGGTTCTCGACCGACTTCTGCAACTCGGGATTGAAGTTGTCGCGGACCTTGATCAGCGTCTTGAACGTCGTCTTCTTCTTCGACACCGAGTAGCTGCCTTCCGGCTTGGTCAACTCGCCGTCGATGGCGACGTCAGTGAAGTCGATGGTGGTCTTCTTTCGATAGACCGTCTTGTCCGCCTCACGGATGACCTCTTGCGCGACCGCGCCCGAGGCAACCGAGAGAACGACGAAAATCGCGATACGCTTCATGGTGCTACCTCCACAAGTCACGCCTGTATTGAAAGTCACGCCTGGACTGACATGCGCCGACAGGCGCGGGTTCCCTCAAAAGTCGGCGGATACTAAGGATCGTCCCGTGCCGTTGTCACGCGGCACGGGTGAGATTTTTCACGACTTCGGCTCAGGTGTCGCCTCAGGCGCCGCGCCCTCGGGCGCAGGAGCCGGCGCCTCACCGGTGCCCGGGTCGCTCTTGGCCGCATCCTCCGCGGCCTTGTCGAGGATCGAGGGACCACCGCTGCCAGCCGCGGCCTTCCGCTTCTTCTCCTCCTCCGCCTTCTTCGCCTCTTCTTCGGCGCGCGCGGCAGCCTCCGCGCCGGCCTTCTGCATGTTCTGGATGCTCTTGATGCGCGAGTCGACGCGCTGCTGCTCCGGCTGCGCGATGCCCGCGATGTCCCGGCACTGCTGCAGGAAGCCCAGCGCCTTGTCCCAGCCGGACTTGTCTTCGGCGTAGGCCCAACCGGCGCCGCACACCGCGTCGCTCTGCCCGGACTTGATGGCCAGCACCTTCTCGAACACCTCGCCCGCCTTGACCGCCTTCTTCTTGTCGCGCCCCTTCTGCCCGTCGAGCGCCCACGCGTACGCCAACAACCCCTCGTACGACGACGGGTCGAGTTCGGTGGCGCGCGAGAGCACCTTCTCCGCACCGTCGTAGTCGCGGTAGGCGAGCGCCATCGCACCGATGTTGAAGAGGCTGGGCGCGAAGTCCTTGTTGAGCGAAACGGCCTTCTGGAACTGCACCAGCGCGGCGCGACGGTCTTCCAACTTCAGCTGAATGAGGCCCAGGTTGTTGTAGACGCCCGGATCCTTCTCATCGAGCTTCCGCGCGTTCGCGGAGATGAACTCCGCCAGACGGTAGTTGCCCTGGTCGAAGTAGATGAGCGAGAGGTTCTTGTAGGCGTCGGCGTTGTCCTTGGTCCGCGAGAGCACCTTGCGCGCGGTCGCCTCGGCCAGGTCGTACTTCTTCGCCAGACGGTAGGAGACGGTGAGGTTGTTGTTCAGCTCCACGTCGTATTCGTTCGCCGGATCCTTCAGCGCCTGCTCGTAGAGCCCGATGGCGTCCTCGAACCGGTCCTGCTGACGGTACACGCGGCCCAGGTTCAACAACGTGGGCTTGTGCTTCACGTCGAGCTTGTGCGCCGCCTCGTAGTACTTCGCGGCGTCCACCAGCCGCCCCTGACGCTCGGAGATGACGCCCAGGTTGTACTGCACGGTGACGTTCCCGGGCACTCGAGCAGCGACCCGCGCGAAGCCCTCCTTCGCCACGTCGAGGTTGCCCTCATCGAACGCCTTCACCGAACTGGCGAAGACCTCGCGCGTGGTGTTCTGGTTCACCAGCGGCTTCTCGACCACCTGCTGCTTCACCTCTTCCTTCACCGTGGTGCACGCCAGCGTGCCGGCCGAAAGAATGAGGACTGCGATGCGCTTTGACTTCATTGACGGCTCCTTCAGCGGGCACCGGCGCCGGGGGTCGGCGCGGCAGCGGAGTTGTTGGCAGGCGGTGCGGCCTCGATGGGCTCATCCGGCAGCTCAGCGGTCTTCTGGAACCCGGCGGTCGCAAAGAACTCGCTCCCCCGGTACGCCACCTCGCGGGTCTTGCCGTAGTAGCCGGGCTTGTACTTGTTGAGCTTGTCCTGCGCGACGAGCGTCCACTCGTTGTACATGGACAGCTCGTAGGACTTGTCGAGCGCCTTCTCCAGCGCCTCCACGGCCTTCTCTTCGACCGGGAAGATGTAGCGGTTCTCGAGCTCGCCGCGGAAGAGCGCGAGCTGATCGTCGTCGAGCCCCGGCGGGTCGGGGATGTCGTTGATGTTCTGCGCGAAGTCCCCGTACAGCAGACCGATGCGGGTGAGCGCGGCGATACCGTACTCGGGGTTACCGATCTTCAGCACGTCGAGGTACGCGTTCTCCAATTCGGTGAGCTTCTTCTGCTTCACCGGCAGGTCCTTCTTGAAGGTCGCGATCTTGAGGAACTTCATCCCGGTGTAGGCCTTCCACGAGGGCTCGAGACCGACGAAGCGCGTGTGCGCGTAGGCCAACATCGCGCGGTCGGCCTTCTTCTCGTCGTCCTTCAGCTTCGGGTAGCTGCTGGTGATGTCCTTCGCCAACCGCTCCTGCTCCGCGACGTTCTTGAGCTTCCCGTTGAGGAGATACTGACGGTACTTCGCCTCGAGGCGCCGGGCGTCGTTGACGCGCGCGTCCTTCGCGTAGGTCGTGAGGAAGGTGCCGTAGTGCGCGATGGCCTCCTGCGACTTGTTCTGCTTCTCGAGCACCAGGCCGATGTTGTACGCGATCTCCGGGACGTCCTTCTTTTCGGGGAAGCGCGTCAGGTACCGGGTGTACGCGGCGATGGCCTTGTCGAACTGACCGACCCCCTCGTACCAGAAGCCCGCGTTGTACTGCGCGTCGGCGACCCAGGCGTCGGCCTCCTTCACCAGCGCCTCGCGCTCCTTCTTCTTGTTTGCGTCCTTGATGCCCTTGATGTCGACCGTGCTGATGGTGACAGCGCCGGGCAGCGGCTTGCCCTTGTTCGCCTTGAGCGCCGCGGCGCGCGCGTCGGCCTCCTTCTTGAGGAGGTCCTTCAGCTTGTCGTAGCCGATGGCCTTGTCGCCGGCCGCGAGGTCGTACGTCGCCACGAAGTTCTCGTAGGTCTGCGCCGACTTCTCGAAGTTCGCGATCTTCTCGTAGAAGAAGCCCAGCGAGTTCTTCACCTTCAGGTCGAAGTAGGTCTGCGGGTACTCCTTCAACACCCGCTCGCCGATGAGGATGGCCTTGTCGAGCTGGCTGGCCTCTTGCGCGATGAGCATCGAGTAGGTCAGCGCGCGGTCGGCGTTCTCCGACTTCGGGAACTCCTCCACGAAGGCGATGAAGAGGTCAGACGCCTTCGCCGCGTCCTTGTCCTTCTTGTACACGACCTCGTCGATGTACTTGTACTGCGAGCCCTCGACGATTCCGTTGACGCGCTTGGTGAACTCCGTGCCCGGCTTGGCGAGCTTGGCGTTGGCCTTGAAGCTGCGCGAGAGCTTGTTGAGCTCCAGCCACTCCTCACGCTCGTCCAGCACCGCCATGGAGAGGTCCGCGGCTTCCTGGCTGCGCTTCTCCTCGGGGTACTTGTTGATCACCTCACCGAAACGGCGCGCGGCCTCCACGAAGTGGTTCTTGTCGTAGTACACGACCGCGGCCTGGTACGAGATGTCGACCTCGTCCGGATTCTTCGGGAAGAGCTGATTGTAGGCGTCGCACGCGGCCACCAGCTTCTGCTCGACGGCGGTGAGCGGCTTCTCCTCCAGCTCCTTCGCCGAGCGCTTGGTGACCTTCTGCTGCTTCTCGACGTTGCCCTTCTTCTTGTTCTCGTCGACCTTCTCGTTCTCGCGCAGGTCAGACTTCTGCAGCAGACCGCGCTCGATCTTCACCAGCTTGTCGTAGGCGAGGATGGAGTTGTAGGCCGCCGTCTGACGGTACCGCTCGTTCGAGACCTCCTTCGCGTCGACGCGGTTGGGGATCTTGAACGCCACCACGCCGTCGTACTGCTTCGCTGCGGGCTCCCACTCTTCGAGGGCCCAGAGGATCTCGGCGTAGAAGAACTTGAGGTTGAAGGCCTGGTCGGCGACGAACTGCTCGTCGGCGGAGCTGGCGAACGCGTCGACGTACTCCTTGTAGATGTCTCGCGCGAGCCGGTAGGTCTTCACTTCCTTCGTCTTCTGGGCCTCCTGATGGTACTCGGTCACGGCGATGCGCATGGCCTCCTCGGCCACGTTGAAGCCATTGCGGAGCACCTCCTGCTTCGAGATGTTCGCCTGCCACCAGGTGCTGCCCGGCCGGTACAGCTCGGCGAGCTTCTTCACCTCGGCCTTCACGTTGTCGCGCTGGCGGAGACCTTCG
>CALNBU010000999.1 GCA_937875615.1 uncultured Archangium sp. | reverse complement strand
GCGAGGTGCGCGGCGTGGCCTGCCAGCTCGGGGCGCCGGCCGGCTTCCCGTTGCTCAACGCGCGGCTGCACGCGCCGCCGCGCCCGTGGAGCGCGGTCGGCCGTTGGACCATGTTCGTCCCCGAGGTGCCGTCTTCGGCCTCGCTCTCGCTGGAGGTCACCCGGAACAACGCGAAGGGCAAGCGGCCCCTGGACGAGGTGGTACTGGGCATCGCCACGCTGGGCCTCTCGACGCTCCGCCTCATTCCCTCGCGGGCCGCGCTGCTGACGCCGCCCCTGCAGGGCCACGCGCGCCAGGGCGGCTTCTCCGCCGAGTGTCGTCGCGTGGGTCGGGACTCGGTGGAGGAGGCCTTCGCCCGGCTCCCTCCCTGCGACGAGTCGTCGCTGACGTGCCTGGCGACGCAGGCCCGGCTGCTGGGCCCGGACGATGCCGGGCTGCTCGAGAAGGCGCGCGCGGTCGTCGACGTCGGCGCGAAGGAGGCCCGGCGGCGCCGCCGCCTCGCGGTCTGGCGCTTTCGCAGCTTCGAGGTGCTGAGCGCGACCCGCTGCCCGCCCGTGTGGAACCCCCGCGGCGCGGACGAGACCTGTCTCCACCTGGAGCTGAGGAACCTCCGCTCGGCTCCGTCGAAGCTGCCGCGCCTGGTGGAGGGCCTCGACGCGCTGGGGCGCGAGGTGTCGGTGCGCGTCGACGGCGGAGAGCTGCCACCTGGCGCCGTCGCCCGGGCGACGGTGACCGTCGGGCTGGGGCCCTCCGTGCCCGCCTGGCCGGTGGTGCTGCGCGTGAGCGAGGACGCCTGGGAGCACCCCGTGCCGTCTGCCTTCGTGGAGGATGACGTGGCCTACGACTTCCGGGAGAGCGCGGGTTGCTCGCACATGTACGTCTCGCACGGGGTGCAGGTGCGCCGCCTCTCGGCGGGTGGGGCGACCGGCCGCCTCTCGGCGCACTTCTCCGATGGCGCCAGCGCGCGCCTCACCCTGCCGCCGGTGCCGCCCTCAGGCCTGGTGACGGGCGTGGCCACCGCCTGGAGTCCCAGCACCTGCCGGGTCATCACCGCGGTGAGCGGCGCGGTGGCCGGGCCGCGGTACCTGCTGCTGCCGTGAGCCGATGTGGATGGCGGAGTCTCCTCCGGAGCGCCACGAAGGGGGAACGAAGCGGTGCCACCAGGGAATGGGAGGGAGCTCGTCTTCGGGGTGCAGCAGGATGATGGCGCTCAGTCGCCAGCGCGTGCCGGGCGGCAGCGCGGCGGGCGCCGGCGCGGTGGACTCCAGGGCCTGCTCGATGCAGGTGGCCAGCCGCGGCGCCTCGGGTCGCTCCGGCACGTGGGCGAAGCGCAGCTGCATTCCCTCCGGGGTGCGCTCCATGAGCAGCTCCACCTCCAGCTCGGCGCCCTCGCTGCGGCGGTAGAGCTCCTCGTTGCAGTGCTCGAGCGCAGCGCGGGCCTCGAAGAAGACCGCCTGCACCACCTCGCGGTAGGTGGGGTCGGGCGCCCAGTCGCGCTGGGTGACGGTGGACAGCGCGGCCCACGGCGCCTCGTAGCCCGGAGGTCGCGCGCGCCGCGGGCGCTTGAGGAAGAGCGAAGCGGACAACCCCAGCAGGACCAGCCCCAACACCACGAGGCCGGTGCGGCGCTTCAAGGCGCGTGCTCCGGCGCGACGGGCCGCAGCTCCACCATGGCCTTGCAGCGGGGGCAGGAGAAGCGCGCGGGCCAACCGGACAGCCGCGGCGGCAGCGGGATGGTCTCGTGACACTTCGGACAGGTGATGTCGGCCTCGCCGAACAGCGCCTGCTGCAGCATCACCACCAGGCCCATCACCGGCCCGGCGATGAAGGCGATGGAGAGGCCGCAGGGGTGCGGCGGGATGATGGCGATGAGCAGCCCCGGCACGGCGATGAACAGCATGCGCAGCAGGCCGCGTCCCAGGCGCTTCGCCAGACCGAGGTGATGGACCGGCAGGGTGACCCGCATCGGCGGCTTCTGCGAGTCCATCACTCCGATGTCTACGGCGGTGGGCGTCATCGCGCACACCGTACCAACGACGCTCAGGCCACCGCGAGCGAGACTTCGAGGTTGCCGCGGGTGGCCTTGGAGTACGGGCACACCTGATGCGCGGCCTCCATCAACCCCTGCGCCTTCTCGCGGGGCAGCTCGGGGAAGCCGCCGGTCAGCTTCACCGCCAGGCCGTAGCCGGTGGGGTCCTTGCCGATGGTGACGTCAGCCGAGATGGTGAAGGCCCCGGGGTTGATGCCCTGCTGCCGCGCCACCAGCCCCAGCGCGCCGGCGAAGCAGGCCGAGTAGCCCGCGGCGAAGAGCTGCTCCGGGTTGGAGCCCTTCGCGTCGTCGCCCCCCAGCCCCCGGGGGACGGTGAGGTTGAGGTCGATGATTCCGTCGTCGGACTTCACGTTCCCTCCGCGGCCTCCTCTGGAGGTGGCGTGGGCGGTGTACAGCGGTTCGATGGTGCTCATGGTGTCGCTCCTGGCTGCGCCGCGGTCGCCTCGCGGAGCTGTCGGGTGAGCCGTTGAAGCTCCTGGCGGAGCTCGGCGACGGCGGGGAGGGTCATGCCGACGGAGCAGGCGAGCTGCTCCGGAATCTTTCGGGCCCTGGTCCAGCCCGCGGTCCGCCAGCTTCGTCAGCAGCGGGGTCAGCGTCCCGGAGTCGAGGTGCAGGCGCTCCCCCAGGCGCTTTACCGGCAGGCCGTCTTCTTCCCACAGCACCAGCATCGTCAGCCATTGAGGGTAGGTGAGGCCCAGGGGCTCCAGCAGCGGCGCGTAGGCGGCGGTCATGGCCCGCGACGCGGCGTACAGCGAGAAGCAGAGCTGGTGGTCGAGCAGCAGCGGATTCATCGTCCGCAGATGTGTCGGCCGATTAAATTGAATGCAATTAAATCGTGCACGGCCTGTGCGCGGCGCGGCGCTCAGGGGCGCCGGCCGAAGTGGAAGCGGAGGTACGCATCGCGCTCGTCGGGCGCGATGGTCTTCGCGCGGCGCACCACCTCCAACGCCTCGGGGAGCGACACCTCGCCCTCCCTCGTCGCGCCGAACAACAGGCACTCGTAGCGCCGGCAGGCGAGCGGCCGCTGGGCGTAGGCGCCGCAGGTGGTGCCCGTGAGACCGGCGCAGCGTTGCGGCAGGTAGCGGGCGCCGGTGGCGGTGCTGCGCGCGTCCAGCAGGTCGGGCACCGACTCTTCCGGCCGCAGCGGGACCCGGGTGAAGAGCGTGCCGTCGCAGCACAGGCCGCAGGCCAGACAGAGGGTCTCCAGCGCGCTCACCGCGACCACGTTAGCGCCGAAGCGGGGTGAATTCGGCGGCTCCGCGCTGGCATTCATGGCAGAAGTCCCGGCGACGTCATGACTGCCTGGCGCGTGCTGCTGAAGAAGGAGCTGCTGGACCTGACGCGCGACCGTCGGACGTTGGTGCTGACGCTGCTGCTGCCGGTGCTCCTCTACCCGGGGATGTTGCTGTTGATGGGCGCCATCATCGCGGCCGGCACCGAGCGCCTGAAGAATGAGCCGCTGCAGGTGGCGTTGGTGGGCGACGCCTCACGGGAGCTGTTGTTACTGCGGGCGCCGCCGCGCACCTCGTGGGTGCTGAGCGGGCGCGCCGAGGCCGAG
>CALNBU010000998.1 GCA_937875615.1 uncultured Archangium sp. | reverse complement strand
GTTCGTTGCCCTGTGAAAACAAAACGGGGTCTTGCTGCGCCTGCGCCGCCAGCGGGAGCGCCTCGCGACCGTTGCTGAAGACGCAGCTCAGGATGGCGCCGAAGACGTGGAGGTCCTCCACGGTGCGGAAGGGCTTGAGGAAGCGCTCGTAGCCGTCGCCCTCCAGCACCGCCTCGACGCGCGCGTCGGTGAAGGTGACGGTGCCGTGCGGCACCTCCGGGACGAAGGTGAGCTCCGGCCCCGCCCCGTGCGTCACGCCGCTCGCCCTCGCGGAGAGGCGCGCCACCTGCAACCGGGGCCGCCCCTCGGCTTCGCCCACCTTCGCCACCACCAGCAGGGTGTCCGCCAGCGGACCGCCGGTGACGAAGCACTTCGTTCCATTCAACACGCCGTCGCGCAGCGTGGTGTGCATCGCCCGGGGGTGACCGCCGCCGGCCTCGGTGGCGCACAGCGCGCCCAGGCCGCGCACGGCGGGGTCCAACACGGTGACGGCGGCGGCATAGCCGCCCAGGAAGGCGTAGCCCAGTCGGTCGGCCGCGGCCCCCAGCGCCACCGCGCGCTCGAAGGCCGGTCGGTCGTCGGCCCGCAGCGCCGCGGTGGCACCCCACCAGTCGTCGGAGCGCACCACCCGGGCCTGCAGCACCGCGCGCAGCACCGTCGTCACTCTTCGTCGGGGGCGACCATCTGCTCCGGCGCGGTGATGCCGAGGATTCCGAAGGCGCTCTTGAGCGTCTGCTTGAGCGCGGCCACCATCGCCAACCGCCCCTGCGTCTTCTCGGCGTCGTCGCTGATGACGGGATCTCCCCGGTACTGCGTGTAGTACCCGTGGAAGTCGGAGATCAGCTCCTGACAGAAATACAACACGTGGTGCGGCTCCAGCTTCTCCGCCGCCGCCGACACCACGTCGGAGAGCTGGCTCATCTTCTTCAGCATCGCCTTCTCTTCGGGCAACACCAGGCGCGCGAGCTGCGCGTCGGTGGGCGTCCCTGAAAACGCCACGCCCTTCTCTTCGGCCTTGCGGAGGATCGACGCGCAGCGGGCGTGCCCGTACTGGAAGTAGAAGACCGGGTTGTCCTTCGACTGCTTCGCGACGTCGGCGAGGTCGAAGGCGAACTGCGCGTTGGCGGTCTTCATCAGGAAGATGAAGCGACACACGTCGGCGCCGGCCTCCTCGATGAGGTCCTTCAACTCGAACACCGTGCCCTTGCGCTTGCTGACCTTCACCTCTTCGCCGCCGCGCTGGATGCTGACGATCTGCACCAGCACGAACTTGAGGCGCTTCTCGTCGATGCCCAGCAGCCGCACTCCCGACTGGATGCGCGGCACGTGCCCCGCGTGGTCCGCGCCGAAGACGTCGATGGCCAGGTCCACGCCGCGGTCGAACTTGTCCTTGTGGTAGGCGAGGTCGGCCGTCAGGTACACCGGCGTGCCGTCGTGCCTCAAGATGACGCGGTCCTCCTCGTCCTTGAGCACGTACTTGCCGTTCTCTTCGTAGGTGGCCGTGCGCAGGAAGGTGCCCCCGAGCTGACGGTCGGCGAACTTCGCCGCCTTCGACTCGGCGTCGCGCACCTTCTCGCCCTTCGTCTTCCGCTCACCGACCTCCGCCTCGTACGTCACGCCGCGCGCCCGGTAGACGTCGACCACCGCGCGCACCTTCCCCGACTCGTGCAGGGATCGCTCGCTGAAGAAGACGTCGTGGCTGATGTTGGCCAGCGCCAGCGTGGCGCGGATGGCCTTGAGGTTCTCGGCGATGCCCACCTCGATGGCCCTGGGGAGCCACTCGCTCTCGGGCCGCGTCAGCATCGAGTCGCCGACCTCCGCCTTCCAGGTCTTCGCGATGTCGATGACGTACTCCGCCGGGTACTCGCCTTCGACCAACTGCACGTCGGCGCCGAAGAGCTGCTGGTAGCGCTTGTAGACGGTGCGGCCCAGCGTCTCGACCTGCCTGCCGTAGTCGTTGATGTAGAACTCGCGGATGACCTCGTGACCGGCGGCGTCGAGCAACCGCGACAGCGCGTCACCCATGAAGGCGCCGCGCGCGTGGCCGATGTGCACCGGACCGGTGGGGTTGGCGGAGACGAACTCCACCATCACCTTCTTGCCCGTCGACCGGGGCGGCTGACGGCCGAAGCCCTCGCCCGCCTTCAACACCTCGCGGGCCACCGACTGGAACGCCACGTCGGCCAGCCGGAAGTTGAGGAAGCCCGGGCCGGCCTTCTCCACCGCCACCACCAGCTTCGAGGCGTCGACCAGGTTGCCGATGAGGAGGTCCGCCAGCTCCACCGACTTCTTCCCCGTGGCCTTGCTGGCCACCATGGCCACGTTGCACGACCAGTCGCCGTGCTCCGGGTTCTTGGGCACCTCCACGCTGTACGGGGGAATCACCTCGTAGCTCAGCGCGCCCGCGGCCTTCAGCGCCGCCAGGGTGGCGTCGACCACTGCCTTCACCTGCTGCTTCATGTTCTCTCCAGGCGCTCGCCAAGCCAGGTCAGCGAACGTTCGAATCGGTAGTTGATGCCCATGTGGCCGTCTTCGAACTCTTCGTGGAGGTGCTCCACGTTGGCGGCCTTCAGCTCGTCGCTCACCATGCGCGCACCCCAGCGCAGGTTGAACTCATCGCGGGTGCCGCAGTCGATGAAGATGCTCTTGAGCTTCCGGTACACGTCGGCGTGTCGGGGCACGAAGCGCACCGGGTCGTGCACCAGCCAGCGGTTCCACACGTCGATGCGCAGGCGGCCCGACGGCAGCTCCACCGGCAGCTCCAGGTTCAGCGGCTCGCCCTTCTTCGGCGAGTAGGCGGCGGCCATGGCCAGCATGTTGATGACCGCGTGGTCGTCGCCGCGCATCTTGGTCGCCGCGGCGCGCGCCACGAAGTCGCGGTACCAGGGCTCGACGCCGCCGGCCTTCAAGATGGCGCCCGCCGCCTGCGGCAGCTCGTGCAGGTAGGCGTACTCGAAGCCCGCATCGCCGGAGTGCACGCCGATGTGGCCGAAGAGGTCCGGGTGGAAGCGCGAGATGGCCAGGGCGCCGTAGCCACCGCTGCTCTTGCCGACCAGCGCCCGGGAGCCGCCCCGCGCGAAGGTGCGGAAGGTGCGGTCGACCCAGGCCACCATGTCGCGGGCCACCAGGTCCCGGTAGCGGCCGATGCCCTCGGAGTTGATCCACTGACTGCCGCCCAGCGAGGTGTAGCCGTCGATGAAGACGCCGATGAGCGGCGGCACCGTCCCCGCGGCGATGAGCGCGTCGAGGCGCTCCGGCACGTTGGGGCTGAAGGCCGAGAAGTTGAGCCACTGGGTGCCGGGGCCGGTGAAGCCGTGGAGGAAGTAGACCACCGGGTAGCGCGTCG
>CALNBU010000997.1 GCA_937875615.1 uncultured Archangium sp. | reverse complement strand
GAAGCTGGAGACCGCGAAGGTGACGCTGGAGGGCCGCAAGGCCGGGCACGCGGAGGAGACCGCGGTGGTGGCCACCGACGAGGCGTCGCTGCGCGAGCTCCGCGCGAAGGCCGAGGGCGTCACCCAGGCCATCAACGCCAGCTCGCTCAAGGGGCGCGAGGTGTCCCTCGAGGTGGAGCACCTGGTGGCCTCCATCTCAGAGCGCTTCCAGGTCAACCTGGTGGAGGTGGTGGGCGAGTACCACCAGCAGGGCCCGCTGGCCGAGGACGCGAAGGAGAAGCTGGTCGACCTGCGCGCGCAGCTGGAGAAGATGGGCGAGGTCAACGTCACCGCCATCGAAGAGCACGAGGAGATCCGCGAGCGCCACGCCTTCCTCTCGAAGCAGCAGCTCGACCTGGAGTCGTCGCTGGCGCAGCTCAAGGACGCCATCGCCCGCATCGATGAGACCTCCCGGCAGCGCTTCAAGGAGACCTTCGACGTGGTCAACGAGAAGTTCGAGGCGGTCTCCCCCCGCCTCTTCGGCGGCGGCCGGGCCTCGCTGCTGCTGACGCCGGGCGGACCAGGAGAAGAGCCGGGCGTGGAGATCCTGGCGCAGCCGCCGGGCAAGAAGCTGCAGAACGTCAACCTCTTCTCCGGCGGCGAGAAGGCGCTCACCGCGGTGGCGCTCATCTTCGCCATCTTCCTCATCAAGCCCACGCCCTTCTGCCTCCTCGACGAGGTCGACGCCCCGCTCGATGAGGGCAACGTCGGCCGCTACAACGAGATGGTGAAGGAGATGAGCCGCGCCTCGCAGTTCATCCTCATCACCCACAACAAGCGCACCATGGAGGTGGCCGACACGCTGTACGGCGTCACCATGGAGGAGCCGGGCGTCAGCAAGCTGGTGTCGGTGAAGCTCAAGCACGCGGTGTCGGCCAACGACGACGTGCAGGTGGCGTAGATCGAAAAGACGTGAGGCTCGTTCGAGCTGGGGCTGGGCACCTTGCAACCCCGCAAGGGCCCGCTTCGACAAGGAGCCTGCATGTCCCGTCTCTCGCTACTGGCCGCGGTCTGCGCGGCCTCGTTCGCCTTCGCCGCGCCGCCCGCGCAGCCGAAGATCCAGATCGCCATTCTGCTCGACACCTCGGGGAGCATGGACGGGCTCATCAACCAGACGCGCGAGCAGCTCTGGCGCATCGTCAACACCTTCGCCACCGCGAAGAAGGACGGCCAGCGGCCGACGCTCGAGCTGGCGCTCTACCAGTACGGCAACGACGGCATCTCCGCACAGGCGCACCACGTGCAGCGCATCGTCCCGCTGACGGGAGACCTCGACCGCGTGTCCGAGGCGCTCTTCAAGCTGACCACCAACGGGGGCAACGAGTACTGCGGCGCGGCCATCTCGCACGCCATGGACGAGCTGGCGTGGAGCCAGAGTCCGAAGGACTTGAAGCTGCTCTACATCGCGGGCAACGAGCCCTTCAGCCAGGGCCCCATCGACTTCCGCAAGGCGGTGAAGGCGGCCATCGGGCGGGGCATCGTGGTCAACACCATCCACGCCGGCTCCGAGGCGCAGGGCGTGCGCGACGCGTGGGCCGAGGCGGCGAGGCTGGCCGACGGCAACTTCCTCTTCGTCGACAGCAACCGCGCCGTGGCGCGCATCGACGCGCCGCAGGACGTCGAGCTGGCGGCGCTCTCGGTGAAGCTCAACCAGACCTACGTGGCGTACGGTGCGCGCGGCGCGGAGGCGAAGCGGCGTCAGGTGGCGCAGGACCAGAACGCCGGGGGCGTCTCCGCGCAGTCGCTGTCGACACGCGCGGCGGCGAAGGCCTCGGCCAACTACCGCAACGACGACTGGGATCTGGTCGACGCCCGGGCGCGCGGCGCGTCGGTGGCCGAGGTGCCCACCGCGTCGCTGCCGGCGGAGATGCAGGCGATGAGCGCGCAGGAGCGCGAGGCCTGGGTCGAGAAGAAGTCGAAGGAGCGCGCCGAGCTCCAGGGGAAGATCCTCGAGCTGACCCGGGCTCGCGAGCGCTACGTCGCCGAGGTGCGCGCGCAGCAGGCGGGCGAGGCCTCGATGACCCTCGACGACGCGCTCATCGAGTCGGCGCGCAAGCAGGCGACGAAGGCTGACTTCTCGCTGTGAGTCCGCGCCCTGCGTACCGCCGCCGGGGTGTGGCACACTGGGCGGCGTGAAGCCGCTGTTGGCCATGCTGGTGCTGAGCTTCGTCGCGTGCGGCTCTACGCAGCGCGACGACGCGTTGGAGGTGACGTACTACTACCTCCAGTACTGTCGGGTGTGTGACGCCAACCGGGCGCAGCTCAGCCAGCTCCCGCAGGAGCTGCACGGCGCGGTCTCGGTGCGCACGGTGCACAACCTGGCGCCGGAGGCGAAGGAGACGGCGAAGGCCCAGGGCTGGAACAGCCACGGCCTGGTCATCGCGCAGGGGCGGCGCATCGTGTACGCGGCCGCGGACCACCGGGCCAACACCTACGACGCCCACGTGGCGCTGCGCGAGCTGTTGAACCTCCCGCTCGATTGCCGCTGAGGCGGCGGTCCTCAGAAGAGCTCGGTCTGCTGTGAGCCCAGCCCGAGCGCGCGACGCACCGGGGCGAAGCTTCGCCGGTGGAAGTCGAGCACGCCCAGCCGCTCGATGGCGGCGAGGTGCACCGGGGTGGGGTAGCCCTTGTGCGACGCGAAGCCGTAGCCCGGGTGCCGTCGGTCGAGCTCATTCATCAGGCGATCTCGCGTGGTCTTGGCGAGGATCGCGCCCGCGGCGATGGAGAGCGACTGCGCGTCGCCCTTGATGATGCCCCGCTGCGGCGCCTCGATGCCGGGGATGGTGCGCGCGTCGACCAGCACGTAGTCGGGCTTCAGCGCGAGGCCTTCGACGGCGCGGCGCATGGCCAGCAGCCCCGCGTGGTAGATGTTGAGGGTGTCGATCTCCGGCACCTCGGCCCAGCCGACGGCCCAGGCGAGCGCGTCGCGCTTGATGGCCTCGGCCAGCGTCTCCCGGGTCGCCTCGTTGAGGATCTTCTTCGAGTCGTCGAGGCCCTTGAGCTTGTAGCCGTGGGGGAGGATCGCCGCGCCCGCGCAGACGGGGCCGGCCAGCGGCGCCATGCCCGCCTCATCGACGCCGGCGACGTGACGATGGCCCTCCGCCCACAGCCCGGTCTCGAACTTCAGCATGTGCCGCAGCCGCTGACCCTCGGCGCGGTTGTCGGCCTGTTTCCGGAGCAGCGCGGCCAGCAGTTGCTGGGCGCCCGCTCGTGGATCTCCCTCGAGCTGCTTGAGCAACCCCGAGGGCACCGCGGCGCCCTCGGTGAGGTGGCGGCGCCGCAGCTCGGTGAGCGACCCGGCCCGTGGGCGGGGCATGTCAGTTGAATTGCACGGTCAACTGCCGCGGCGTCACCGTGGTGGAGCAGTCGGAGCCGTTGAAGGTCAGCTCCTTCGGCTCGATGGTGAACCCACGGTAGTTGGAGGAGATGCGCACCACGCCCGGGCCGCGGTCCTCCACCAACACCTGTCCCCGGTCGTCGGCGGTCAGCAGGGCCACCCGGTCTTCACCCTCCAGGGAGGTGTAGTCCACGGTGAGCACCGCGCCCGAGAAGGGCTCTCCGTCGCGGTCGAGCATCTTGACCGGCACGTTCAGCTGCGTGCCCTCGTCGCAGTAGACGCGCGCGCGCCCACCGTCCGGCAGGTAAGGCGAGCGGAGTTCACACCCGGCGACGAGCAGCGCAGTGACGAGAAGGACGAGACGCATGGGCCGCACCTACACCTTCGGGAGGGAGGGGTTCAAGCTATCCAGCTCGTTCCATGGCGCACCGAGCCATGCCTGGTAGGCCGTCTTCTGGCGCTCGGTCGCGCCGTCGAGGCGCTGCAGGTAGACGCCGTCTGCGGGCTTGGCGGCCACGGTGACCGGCAGCTCCAGCAGGCGGTCGCGGCGGAAGAGCGTCACCCGCAGGGTCTCGTCGGGCTTCGCC
>CALNBU010000996.1 GCA_937875615.1 uncultured Archangium sp. | reverse complement strand
CCAGCTGCTCGGAGACGGGCGCCTTGTTGGGCGGCGGCGGGGGCCCCGCGGCGCCGGTCGCGGTGAGCTGCTTCGCCTTGAGCGCCGAGCCCTTGCCGGTGGAGAACTCGGTGGTGGTGAACTTCTTCTGCGCCGCCTGTTGTCTGGCGGCGCTGGCCGCCTTCGCGGCTTCAGCCTGCTTGCGGGCGGCCTCGGCGCGCGCCTGCTCTGCCTTGCGACGGGCCTCTTCGGCGCGGCGGCGGGCTTCTTCAGCGGCTCGGAGGGCGGCCAGTCGGGCGGCATCAGCGGCGGATTTCATGTGTCGTTCTCCGGGTCTTCAGGGCGAGGCAGGGAACACCTGCAGGTGATTTTCCGCCTCGGACGGAGCGGAGAATTCCACCCAAAAGTGAAAGCAGATTTACAGACCACGGGGCGCGCCCGCAGAAACAAAAAAGCCCCGGGGAGACCGGGGCTTCTTGTGCTCAGCGGGAGGCTTCGGGGCGGGCCCGCGCCGACGTCACTGGACGGTGAGCGTCAGGTTGTCGGCGTAGCCATCCACCGAGTCCCCTTCGGAGTGGGTGGACTCGAGCGTCGCGCGGATCTTCCGGGTGTTCGCGGGCACGGCGCCGGAGACGGTCCGTTCGAGGAAGCTGGTCAGATTGTTGCGGTCGGTGTTGGTGACCCCGCCGACGGTGGCCGAGCCCAGCGAGGTGTCGGTGGCGCTCAAGAACTCCAGCGTGAGCGTGGCGCTGTCGTTCTGCGCGTCGAACCCGCCGAACCAGCCTCCCGCCGCGTAGGTCGCCTGTGACGCGTCGATCTTCGCGTGCAGCGCCGTGTCGAGCGTCACCATCTGCGAGATGCTGGCCGTCTCTCCGTCGTCGCCACCAAAGAAGTAGTTGAGGCCCCGGTTGATGGGCCCGGGGGTGGAGGGGTCGGCAACGCCACGTCGTTGGCGGTCCACAGCAGCACGGAGGCCTCGGTGTTTGGCGCGCGCGTCCACCCGGGAATGGAGGCCACCAGGGTGTTGATGTCGGCGCTGCCGGTGCCAGCCTCGAAGTCGCCGTTCACGAGGAGCGAGTTGCCCGTCGTCGCCGGCGGCGGGCCCTGCAGCACCACCACGAGATCATCGGCGTAGCCATCGAGGCTCC
>CALNBU010000995.1 GCA_937875615.1 uncultured Archangium sp. | reverse complement strand
TTGCAGGGCACGGGGGCGTTGACGCTGCGCGCGCCGCAGCCGGGGGTGGTCACCCGCATCGCCACGCTGCCCGGCGAGAGCCGCGAGCCGTCGGCAGGGCCGCTGGTGCAGCTCGCGGGCGAGGGGCCGGTGCGGGTGGAGGCGAGGTTCCCGCGCCCGGTGTCCGATGGAGGGTGGCGCTTCGTCACCGGCGACGGCGTCCGCGCCTCGCTGACGCTGGTGTCGCGGGCCCCCATGGCCGACGCGCACGACGGCACCTGGCTGGCCTGGTTCACGCCGGAAGATGGGTTGGTGGCCGGGACGCTGGGTCGGGTGGTGAGCGAGACCGCGGGCGAGCCGTCGGCGTTCCTCGCCCCCGCCACCAGCGTGCGCCGCGATGAACAGGGGACGTGGCTGAAGGCGAGGCGGGGGCCGGTGCGCGTCACGGTGGTGCGGTGCGAAGGCGACGACTGTCTCGTGCGCGGCGCCCTCGAAGCGGGCGATGAGGTCGAAGTGGAGTCGCGTCGGTGATCCGCCGCCTCGTCGAGTTCTCCGTCGACCACGCGCGGGCGGTGGTGGGCGTGGTGCTGCTGTCGGCGCTGGCGGCCGGCGTGGTGGCGTCGCGCCTCGAGCTCGACGCGCTGCCCGACCTCACCAACAACCAGGTGCAGGTGTTGGCCACCGCGCCGGGCCTCACGCCGGAGGAACTCGAGCGACTGGTCATCCGACCCATCGAGGTGGCGACGGCCGGCGCGCCGGGGCTGGAGGAGCAGCGCAGCATCGCGCGCTACGGGCTGGGCGCGGTCACGCTGGTCTTCGACGACGACGTGCCGGTGTACCTCGCGCGCCAGTTGGTGACGGAGCGGTTGGCGTCGGTCTCGCTCCCGCCGTCGGTGGAGGACGTGGAGCTGGGGCCCGTCACTGGCGGCCTCGGGGAGGTGTACCACTTCACGTTGCGCTCCGACGCGCGCTCGCTGGCGGAGCTGCAGGAGCTGGTGCAGCTGCAGCTCGCGCCGATGCTGAAGTCGGTGCCCGGGGTGGTGGAGGTCAACTCCTGGGGCGGCGCGCAGCGCACCTTCGAGGTGCAGGCCGACGCGGCGCGCCTCGCGCAGCGGGGGCTGACGCTGCGGCAGCTCGGTGAGTCCATCGGCGCCGCCACCGGCGCGGCGCCCGGCGCGGCCTTGCCCAGCGGTGGAGGCCAGGTGCTGCTCCGCGGCCAGGCGCTCCCGACCGACGTCGCCGAGCTGGGGTTGGCGGTGGTGTCGCACCAGCGCGCCGACGATGGCGCGCCGCGGGCCACGCGGGTGCTGGTCACCCTGCGCCCCGGCGAGCTTTTTGTGGAGGACGACGGCGTGGGGCTGGGCGGGAAGCCCGGC
>CALNBU010000994.1 GCA_937875615.1 uncultured Archangium sp. | reverse complement strand
GCCGCAGCCGGGCGCCGAGGCGCCGCGGCCGGAGCTCGGCGCGCCGAGCGGTGAGGCGGCGCACCCCTTCATGCGCGCCGCGCTGCACGCCGTCGAGGCGGACGGCGACGAGGCCGATTCTTTCGCCCAGACGCGCGAGTCCATCCGCATCCCCACCGTGGAGTTCGAGGCGGTGCGCGAGCTGCTCGCGCACCGCCTCGAACTCCACGAGCAGCTCGCGGTCGCGCCGCCGCCCGCGCCCGCGCCCCGGTTGGTGCAGCGGCGGGAGCGTCGGCTGTGGATGGTGTTCGGTGCGATGGCCGGCGCGGCGCTGGCGCTGTCGCTGGTGGTGGTCTACCTCGCCCGCCGCCCGGTGGAGCCGGTGGCGGTGCCCTCGCCCAGCGTGGTGATGGCGCCGTCGGTGCAGCCGGCGCCGGCGCCGGCGGTGGACGACGACGACGACCTGGTGCCCCTGGCCCGTACGCACGGTCCTTGAAGCCTGCTACCCTCGCCGCGTGCGGCGGCGGGGCGACAGGCCAATCGATGAAGTCGCTTCGGTGACGACGTCGGCTCCGGGGTTGCCCCGGGGCGAGCAATTCAAGCCAACACACGCAGGCGCGGGGAGGGGGTCCACGGACGTGGACGGCCTCCCTCGCAGCACAGGTGTCGCTGGCGCTCCTGCCGTCCGCACGTTCCGAAGAGGCGCCGGTGGCGCGTGACACGAGGGAGCAGGTGGCCGCGGCGCTGGCCGCCGCCTTCCTCGCGGGCGGGTGGCACCTCCGACTGCTCCTGGCGCGCGGCGCGGAGGTGCTCGACGCCGGAGGGCCGTGGTTGCGCGAGGTGGCGGCCGACGTGCTGACGCGGTGGCGCGAGCCTCCGCTCGATGACCACCGCGGGTTGGGAGACTTCGTCAGGCAGCACCGCAGCTTCCTCGACGCGTGGCGGCGCCGGGAGGTGCCGCGCAGGGTGGCGCACTACCTCTCCTTCGAGCCGAAGATGAGGCCCACGCGCTGGCCGGTGCCGACGCTGCACACCAGCGGCGACGTGGCGGCCTGGTTGGGCCTGTCGGACCGGGAGCTGACGTGGTTCTCCGACCCCTCGGGCGTCGGCCGTCATCGGCGGCAGGCGCGCGCTGGCCACTACACGCAGGTGTGGCTGGCCCGCGGCGAGCGGCTGCCCCGCCTGCTGGAGGCGCCTCGGCCCCGGTTGAAGGCGCTGCAGCGTCGGGTGTTGCGCGAGCTGCTGCAGGCGCTCCCGGCGCACGAGGCGGCGCACGGCTTCGTGCCCGGTCGGTCGGTGCTGACCCTCGCCGCGCTGCACGTCGGGCGGCCGGTGGTGGTGCGCTTCGACCTCCGGCATTTCTTCACCTCGGTGCGCCCGGCGCGGGCCTTCGGGGTGCTGCGCTCGTTGGGCTACCCCTACGAGGTGGCGTCGCCGCTGCTGGGCCTGTGCACGACGCGCACGCCGCCGGCGGTGTTGGCGCGCGCGCCGGTGCCCGTCGGCGCCGATGGCGCGGTGTTGAACCAGCGCTTCTTCATGTTGCGTGCGCTCGAGACCTGGCACCTGCCGCAGGGGGCGCCGACGTCTCCGGCGTGGGCCAACCTCTGCGCCTGGTGGCTCGACGCGCGGCTCTCGGCGTGGGCGCGGGCCGCGGGGCTCGCCTATTCGCGCTACGCCGATGACCTCGTCTTCTCGGGCCCGGAGGCGCTCCCGCTGCAGCGGCTGTCGGTGGTGGTGGACGCGGTGGCCCGCGACGAGGGCTTCCTCGTCAACGTCGAGAAGACGCGGGTGATGCGACAGAGCCAACGGCAGGAGGTCACCGGCGTGGTGGTCAACGCGCGGCCCAACGTCTCGCGCGCCGACTACGACGCGCTCAAGGCGCTGCTGCACCGCTGCGTGAAGAAGGGCCCGAACAGCCAGTCCACGACCACCGTGGAGGCGCTGCGCGCGCACCTGATGGGGCGCGTGGCGTGGGTGGCGCAGCTCAACCCGGCGCGGGGCGAGAAGCTCCGCCGGGAGCTGGCGCGCATCGACTTCGGTCAGCGCAGCGCCCGCTGAAGCGCGGCCACCGCCTCCTCCAGCCGCCACGGCTTCACCAGCACCGCGCTGATGCGGAGCCGCCGCCGCGTCTCGTCGTCGAGCTCGCCGGCCATGCCCGAGGACACGATGACCGGCACGTCGTGCCGCACCTCGTGGAGCGCCTGGGTGAAGTCCTCGCCGCTCATCTGCGGCATGGAGAGGTCGGTCAGCACCGCGTCGAAGTTGCGCGGCGCCTCGCGGAAGACCTCCAACGCCTCGCGGGGGTCGTCGAACACCGTGGTGCGGTAGCCCAGCGTCTCCAGCAGCCGCGCCGACACGCGGGCCATACCCGGGTGGTCGTCGACCAGCATCAGGTGCTGGCTGGGCCGCGCGCGCTGGGCGGCCTCCTCGAGCGCGGGGAGGAAGACGTGGAACGAGGTGCCGCGGTCCGGCTGGCTCTCCACCACCACCGCGCCGTCGTGGGCCTGCACGATGCTCTGCACCACCGCCAGGCCCAGGCCGGTGCCCACGCCGTTGCGCCGGGCCGAGAAGAAGGGCTCGAAGATGCGCTTCTGGGTGGCCTCGTCCATGCCGTGGCCGTCGTCGCTCACGGTGAGGCGCACCCAGCGGCCGGCCTGCAGCGGCGGGTGCCGGGCGGCCCACGCGTAGTCCACCTCCACCACCTCGAGGGACAGCGTCAGCAGCCCCTGGGTGTCGCCCATGGCCTGCAGCGCGTTGGTGGCGAGGTTGGTCAGCACCTGGTGGAGCTGGCCGGAGTCGCCCAGGACCCGCGGCACGTTCGGGCCGATGCGCTCGCGCAGCGTCACGCCGCCGGCGGTGGGGCGCAGCAGGCTCACGGTCTCGGAGAGCAGCGGGGCGAGCTCCAGGGGCTTTCGCTCCGGTGGCCGGCGTCGGCCGAAGGTCAGCACCTGCTGCGTCAGCTCGCGCCCGCGCGCGGTGGCCTGGAGAATCGACTGCGCCACGTCCAGCGGGTCGGCGTTGTCGAGCAGCCGCTGCGCGTGGGCGTTCACCACCGTGAGCAGGTTGTTCACGTCGTGGGCGATGTGTGAGGCGAGGCGCGCCAACGCCTCATTCTTCTGCGAGTCGGCGAGCTGCGCCTCGAGGCTGCGCTGGAGTTGCTCCGCCTCGCGCAGCGCGGTGACGTCGCGGGCGATGGAGGCGATGCGGTACACGCGCCCCGCGTCGTTGAGGAAGGGCACCATGGAGGTGTTGAACCAGCGGATGCCAGTGGGGAGCTGCAGCTCGTGCTCGTAGAGAATCGGCGCCCGCGCGGCGATGGCCTGGCGCCAGCGGCTCTCGAGGCGTGAGCGCGAGGGCTCGGAGAGCACGTCGGAGGCGGTCTTGCCCACCATGGCGCTGCGCGCGTAGCCGGAGTTCAGCTCCGCGGCGGGGTTCATGTCCT
>CALNBU010000993.1 GCA_937875615.1 uncultured Archangium sp. | reverse complement strand
CGTGCCGTTGCAGTGGCAGGGTGGGCAGCGCGCCCAGCGAGGTCGCGGCGAGGAGCGCGGCGGCCAGGGCCCAGGCGCCGGCCGCGCTGCGCAGGAGGCCGTCGAGCCGCCGCGCCTCCCGGAGCCAGAGCAGGGCCGGCACCAGGGTCAACGAGGCGGCCAGTCGTGCCACCGGACCCACCGGGGTGTCGTCGACGCCGGGGACCACCACCAGCGGGGCCAGCGGCAGCAGCGGAAGAAAGCCGGAGAGGGTGCGGAGCGCCGGAGTCGCGGTGGCGCCGGTGGCGCGCAGCACCAGCCCCAGGGTGGTGACGAGGAAGAACGCGCCGAAGGCCCCGAGGAAGAGATGGACCGCGAGCGCCGCCAGCACCGGCTCGTCGTGGCCCGCCACCTTCAGCGCCACCCGCGAGAGCGCCGCCGCGTAGGACAGCACCACGAAGCCCGCGCCCAGGCGGAGGAAGGGGAGGTCGACGCCGCGCCGTCCGCGCGCCGAGACGAGAAACAGCCCCACCGCCGCGCCGAAGGGGACGACCGAGGCCGCGGACAGCGCCACCCCGGCGCGTCCATAGCCGTCGAAGAAGAAGACGAAGAAGGTGGCGAGGCCCAGCGCCGCGAGCGCGCTCAGCACCCACCCCGACGCGCGCGCCGGCGCCTCGACGCGCTCCAGCATCAAGGCGAAGAGCGCGAGGCCCGCCCAGCCGAAGTACAGCGTGTGGGAGTGCGCGTGCACCGCGTTGCCCACGTGCAGGCCGCTCAGCGGTGTCCACTGGGCGACGCGCAGCACCACGCCCAGCGAGGCGCCGAGCAACAACAGGCCCGCGGCAGCCCGCAGGGCGGTCCCGGTCTTCATCGGCATGCGGGGGCGGTGATGCCACAGGCGCGAGGGAAGGTGGAGCAGGGCGGAGACAACGGATGACCATGTCGGCGCGCTCGACCGCGCAGAGGTCCGCCGGCATTCTTGGTGGCGGGCGAGGGGGCGCGCGGCGTGAGGGGGCGCAGCGCGGGGCGCGAAGGCGCCCACCCACTCAGCCTGGAGTTCCGAAGCGCTGGAGGTAGTCCTTCACCCGCACCTTCCGCGCGAGGTTGGCGGAGCTCATGAAGCGCAGCGTGCCGAAGATGGGGCGCCCCGGGCCCCAGGCGCGGTCGTAGCGGGCCAGCACCCACAGCGCGCCGCTCCAGGACACCGGGTCGCGACCGTCGAGCGCGTAGCGGCTCATCAGGAAGTCCATGGTGCGCAGCGCCTCGCGGCCGCTGGGCGACCACTCGTAGATTTTTTTGCCCCACAGCATGCGCAGGTGGTTGTGGAACCAGCCTTCGCTGCGCAGCTGCCCCATGGCCGCGTTCCACAGCGGGTCGTGCGTGAGCCCGCGCTCGAACTCTTCGCGCGTGTAGAGGTGCGGGCGCGCGTCGTGCTGGTGCGCCTTCATGGTGGCCAGGGCCCACGGCGGCAGCGCGTCGAAGGAGGTGAAGTCGTCTGGCCGATGGCTGGCCATGTTGAAGCTCAGCTCCCGCCAGGTGACGAGCTGGTCGAGGAAGGCCTCCGTCGGCGCGGGGACCTGCCACCAGCCCTGCCGGGCGCCGCCGATGGACCGTCCGAGCCTGTCGGGAGCCCAGCCAGCGGGCAGCACCAACTGGAAGAGCTCGTGGGTGGAGAGGTGCCCGAAGTGCAGGGCCGGCGAGAGGCGGCTGGTGCCGTCCACCTCCGGCTCGTCTCTCCGCTCGTGGTAGGCGCTCAGCGCGTGGGTCACGAAGTGCCGGGCGCGGTCGCGCGCGGCGCTACTCCCGCCCCGCAGCGCCACCGGCGGGACGGAGTGGTCGATGGGCAGCGTCGCGAGGAACGACGGCGCGGCCCGCAGCGCCTCGTCTCCGGCGCGGGGCCAGCGGCCGGTGAGGCGCCGGGGCAGCTTCTCCAGCGTGGGCAGCGAGAGGCCGCGCAGCGGCGCCTCCAGCGGCTGGGTGGCGAGGTGCGCCGGCAGCGTCTTCTGCAGGTGCACGCGGAAGGAGTGCGCGGTGGAGAAGACGCGCGGGGTGTCGTGCATGGGGAAGAGGCCGTTGCTGTCCACCACCTCGAAGCGCACCGGGAGGCGCGGGGCCATCGCGCGGTGGAGCCGGGGAATGAAGAAGCCGGGCCAGTCGTCGCCCACCACCACGCAGGCGTCGCGGGCGAGCGCCTCCACCAGCCCGGCGCCTTCGCCGGCCTCGCGCTCGACGTAGGGGTAGTGGTGCACCGGGCTGTCGGCGAAGGCCGCCGCGTTGTCGGCCATGCCCTGCAGCACGAAGGTGTGCAGCCGGTCGCTGGCGTGGGGGGAGGCCACCCGCAGCGCCTCGAGCACCACCAGCGGGCGACCGAGGGTCTTCGCGTGCCACAGCGCCCGGTCGAGCGCGAAGTTGGAGCGCGCGCGCCGGAAGCTGGTCATCCAGTAGAGGACCCAGGCGCGCCGCGGGTGCACCGGCGCGTCGTTCAGCTCACGCACCCGGCGCAGCACGGCGCTACCCGTCGAACAGCGCTTCGACGAACTCCCTGGAGTCGAAGGGTCGGAGGTCGGCCACCTTCTCGCCCACGCCGGCCCAGGCCACCGGCACCTTGAGCTCGTCGCAGATGCCGATGATGACGCCGCCCTTGGCGGTGCCGTCGAGCTTGGTGAGGGCGATGCTGGTGACGCCCACCGCGTCCTGGAACTGCCGCGCCTGCGCGATGGCGTTCTGGCCCATGGTGGCGTCCAACACCAACAGCACCTCGTGGGGCGCGCCGGGCAGCGCCTTGTCGATGACCCGACGCACCTTCTTGAGCTCCTCCATCAGGTTGGCGCTGGTGTGGAGGCGCCCCGCGGTGTCGGCGAGGACCAGGTCCACCTTCTTCTCCACGCCCTGCTTCACCGCGTCGAACACCACCGAGGCCGGGTCCGACTCTTCTTTCCCCTTCACCAGCTCGGCGCCGGCGCGCACGGCCCATACGTCGAGCTGCTCGGCGGCCGCGGCGCGGAAGGTGTCGCCCGCGCCCAGCAGCACCCGGCGGCCCTCGCCGTGGGCCCTGGCGGCCAGCTTGCCGATGGTGGTGGTCTTCCCCGCGCCGTTGACGCCCACCACCATGATGACGTGCGGAGGTCCGCCGCCGGCCAGGGTGTGCTTCACCGGGAGGTCGACGATGCGCCGCACCTCTTCGCGGATGACGGCCTTGAGCTGCTCGTTCGATTTCGCCTTCTCGCGGGCCAGCTCCACCAGGCGCGAGGCGGTGCGCACGCCGATGTCGGCGGTGAACAGCACCTCCTCCAGCTCGGCCAGCACCGACTCGTCGAGGGCCCTGGGCGCGCCGCCGAAGAGGCCCGAGAGGCGGGCCATGAAGCCCTCGCGCTTCGTCTTCGCGAGGCCCGCCGCCAGCGTCTGGCCAGCCTCGGCCGCCACCTTCTTCTGCGCCGCGGCCTTCGCCTCGGCCTCGGCCCGCGCGGCCTCTTCCTGACGGCGGGCGGCCTCTTCCCGAACGAGGCGCTCGGCCTCTTCGCGCTCGCGTCGCTTGCGCTCCTTCTCCTCGGCCTCCAGCGCCTTCTCGGCCCGGTAGGCCTCCTTGCGCGCGGCCTCCACCGATTCTCTGGAGGCCTCCTGGGCCTTCAGCTCGGCGGCCTTGCGGCGCGCGTCTTCGGCCTGGGTGCGCTTCGCCTCTTCTTCCGCGCTGGGCGCCAGCGCCACCTTCGGCGGCTGGGGGGCCGCGTCGAGGGTGGGCTGGACGGCGGGCGGCGGCAGCGGCCTGGGCTCGGGGGCCGTGGGGCGCCGGCGCATCACGCGCCGCAGCGCGTACAGCATGAAGAGCGCCACGGCGAAGCACGCGCCGCCGACGATGAGGGTGGAGCTGTCGAGGGCCTCGGTGGGAGGGGCCGCGAGGTCGGCGAGGAGCAGCAGCGTCACGGCGCGACCACGGGGAACCGGGCGACGTTGAGGCGGTCGCGCCCATCGGTGGGCACGGCGTCCTTGTTGGTGATGGTCACCCGGTTTCCACCGCGCGGGTCCCAGAAGCCCATGAAGAGCGAGAGGCCGCGCACCTGCATCTGCGGAGGGATGACAATCTCGAAGGTGTCCTGCACCACCTCGTCGGGGCGCCAGGTGGAGGTGGGCCGGCGCGGGTTGTGGTCGACGTTGAAGCGCTCGGCGCGGCCGTCGACGTCCTCGACGTGCACGAAGATGCCGTAGTCCTTGTCGGGGGTGGTCTTGACGGTGAAGTTGGCCGTCACCCGTACCGACTCACCTGGCACGCCGCGGCTGGGGTTGAGCACCACGTTGGTCAGCTCCGCGAAGTCGCCGAACTGCGCGCGCACGGGGATGTCCGCGGGCGGCGCGGGCGGTGGCCGGGGAGCCTGTTGCTGCGTGCCTTCTTTCGTCGGAGCCTCGACGATGCACGCACTCCCCAGCAGCAGGGTGACAGCGGTGAGCGTTCGCACGGGGGCGGCTCTTACAAGAAAAATGGCCGGAGTCACCTGTAAGCCGGGTTTTGTCCTCTCCCTTTCGGGAGAGCGGCGAACATTCGTCTAGGAGCGCCATTGCTGGCGCCCTCATCAGCGAGCAACCCTCAAGAGCGTGAGGCGGGCCACCTCTGCCTTCCCTCGCGGGTCGGCGCTCCTCTATTGGCTCTTGCTCCAGGTGGGGTTTACCGTGCCGCTCCTGTCACCAGGAGCGCGGTGCGCTTTTACCGCACCGTTTCACCCTTACCTCCCTCGCGGGAGGCGGTTTGTTTTCTGTGGCACTGTCCCGCGGCTCACGCCGGCTGGCCGTTAACCAGCACCCTGCCCTCTGGAGCCCGGACTTTCCTCCCGTCACCCATGCCTGCAGTGACCAGCGTTCACCCGGTGACTCCGACCGTCGGCACCCGTAGCACAGGCGCTGGAGACACAGCAGGCTTTCGGGGTGCGGCGTGTCGACGCCTGCCGTACCGTGCGGGCCATGCGTCGCGCCGCGTTGCTGTGTCTGGCTGTCGGGTGGTGGTCGTGTTCACCGCTCGACCCCACTGAGGTCGAAGACTCGGGCGTGGCGCCCGACGCAGGTGAGGCGCCCGACGCAGGTGAGACGCCCGACGCAGGTGAGACGCCCGACGCAGGTGAGACGCCCGACGCGGGTGAGGCGCCCGACGCGGGTGAGGCGCCCGACGCGGGGCCGGCGCTTCCGTTGGCGGGCTTCGGCGCCATCAGCGGGGACTGTGGGCCGCTCTCGGTGGCAGACCTGCAGTCGCCCTCGCCGGCGACCTTCGAGACGCGCATCGACTTCGCGATGTCGACCTTCGACGCCGGCGCGCTCTCCGACGGCGGGTGGCGCCTGTACACCACGGCCAATGCGGGCGGCAGCTCCGTCGCCTCGGAGGCCTTCGCCTTCGAGGTGCTGCACCGCTGCGAGCTGGCGGACCTGGTGGCCACCGAGACGGAGGTCACCTACACCCCGCCGACCAGCAAGAAGACGGACCTGGTGGTGAACATCGAGGGGGAAGAGGTGGGCGTCAGCGTGGTGCGCGCGTTCAAGTTTCCGCATGGCGCGGCGCTCTCCACCGCGGAGGCGAAGGCGACGCTGGAGGGCAAGCTGGGGGACATCCTCATCAGCACGCAGAACGTGAACCCGCCCTTCCTCTGGCAGAAGCAGATTCTCCACGTCATCGTCTACGACGACGTCGCGCTGCAGGCGGTGCTGGACGCGGCTGACACCATCGACCCGCTGCTGCGCAGCGACACCATCTTGTACGTCACCGTCACCGACGGAGACGACGCCTTCATCTACTGACGGCGGCGGCTCACATGCGCTCGTCGATGGCGCGGTTGCTCATCTCGTCGGCGGCGCGGTTCATCTCGCGGGGCACGTGCATGAGCTTCACGCGCTCGAACTCGTTGAGCAGGCCGAGCGTCTCCACGTACAGCGTGCGGAGCGACGGCGACTTCACCTGGTAGCGGCCGCTCAGCTGGCGAATCATCAGCTCCGAGTCGGCGAAGACCTCGACCTCGCTGACGCCCAGCTCCCGCGCGCGCTTGAGCCCCAGCAGCAGGCCCATGTACTCGGCGTAGTTGTTGGTCTGGTGGCCGAGGAACTTGCCCAGCTTGTCCACCACCTGGCCCGAGGGCTCGACCAGCACCGCCCCCGCGCCGGCGGGACCCGGGTTTCCCCGCGCCGCGCCGTCTGAGTAGAGGCGCAGCCGGAGGTAGGCGGGAGGCGCCTCTGGCTCTTCCGCGCCGGGGCCACCTTCCAGCAGGTTGGCGGCGCGCTCCAGCGCCCGCCGCAGCTTCACGCGGTCGAGCTGAGGGAAGGCGCTCAGGGTGGCGCCCAGCGGCTCTTCGCGCGCGATGAAGCGCAGCACCGCCACCTGCAGCGCCTTGCCCTTGAGCGCTTTGTCGTCCTTCTTCTGCACGCGCAACGCCGCAGCTTACTTCGCCGCGGGCTCTTCGAGCACCTCGGCGGCGTAGATCATGCGCGAGCACGCCGGGCAGGTGTCGATGCCGCGCGAGGCGACGAGCTGGTTGAAGCGCTGCGCGGGGATGTTCATGCGGCAGCCGCCGCAGGTTCCGGGCGCGACGACCGAGACCAGCGCCGGCGTCCGGCGCTTGCGAATCACGTCGTACTGGCGGAGCAGCCGCGCATCGACGGCCTTCGCTGATTCCTGGCGGGTGAGGTCGACGGCCTTCACCTGCGCCTCGACCTCGGCCAGCTTGCCGCGCAGCACGTCGAGCTTCGCCACCAGACCCTGGGTGGTGGTGGTGAAGTCGAGCTCCTTCGCCTTGAGCAGCTCGCGCTGGATGCCGGCCTGTCGACCGAATTCCTGCGCGTCCTCCGTGCGGGTCTGTTGACCCTTCTTCTCGATGTCGATTTCACGGGCCAGGGCAGAGTACTCGCGGGTGGAGCGCTGCTCGGCGAGCCGGGCCTCCCACTTGCGAACCTTGTCTTTCCCTTCGGTGATTTCTTCTTCCAGCGAGCGCTTCTGAGAATCGAGCTGCTCAAGCTTGGAACGTTCTGCATCGACGGCGGCTTTGGCTGCGGCGAGCTGTTTTTCGAGTTCCGCCATCTCGCGAGGGTACGCCTCGGCGTTTTTTTGTAAGGCTGCGATGTCGAGGTCTACCCTCTGCAGCGCCGCGAGAGACAGCAGTTTATCCCGCAAAACTTCCTCCGATGTGAAAGACGAAAAACGCCTTAACCGCAAGATGCCTTGCGAGTCCACGACTTACGCGAGGCCCTCTGACGTACGTGTCAGAGTCGCCACATCGGGGTGTCAAAAGGTCGTCACCGGAGGCCGAGGGTAAGCGCGCGGAAATCGAAAGAAGTCTCGACGCGTTGAGCTGGCAAGCCGCTTGCTTTTGAGCCACGGCATGAGGAGGCACGACATGGGACACAGCAAGCCGAGGCCAGCCCCCAGACCGCAGGGAGAACAGTCGCTGGGGGAGCTGGGCTGGGCGCAGGTCGTCAAAGCCATCCGGCAGCTGACGGACGACGACGACGACGTGGCCACGGGTCCTTGAAGCGCCCGCTCAGGGCTCTTCGTCGGACTCTTCTTCTTCTGCTTCTTCGGCCTCATCCTCCGCCGACTCCTTCTCGGGGACGTCGATGGGGTCGACAATCTTGGGCACGGCAGACAGACGACTGCGGCGGCCCTCGGGCTTGGCCACGGCGTCTTTCTGGTCAGCGCCACACTTCGGGCAGACCGCCTGAGGTTTCTTCAGGTCGTAGAACTTCGTGCCACACTTGAAGCAGAGGTGCTTGGTACCGAGGTCCTTGGCTGCCATGGGGCGCGCGACTTAGTGGGGGCTCCCGGCCAAGTCAACGAAGCTGTCGGTGCCGGCGCCGTTACGCGCTAAGAAGCGGCCTTTCGGAACGAAAAGGCCTCCTACGTGAACGTCACCTGCGACAAGTGCGGCAAGGCCTACGTCATCGCTGACGACAAAATCGTCGGCAAGACGTCGTTCAAGATCCGCTGCAAGCAATCCCAGAACCTGGTCACGGTGACCG
>CALNBU010000992.1 GCA_937875615.1 uncultured Archangium sp. | reverse complement strand
GCGTGCTTCGGGTGCGGCCCGAGGAGCACGACCCGGTGCGCCGTACACGACCAGGTCGCGTCGGCGCCGGCGGCGAAGCCGTCGTACTCCACGTACTTCAGCGCCGGGGCGAGCTGGAGCCGCGCGCGCACCGACGCCGCCACGAACGTGCAGTGGCACCGCCACCAGGTGTAGCCGTCGTCGCCGTAGGGCGACTGCATCGGCGTCACCGTCACCCGCGCTTCGACCAGCGCCTCGACCAACGGCTGCAGATGCACACACAGCGAGGGGCCCATTTCCGGTGACTGTGGGGCACTTCGCGGCGCTGTACAACCTGCGCTGTCAACACCGCTGACAGTCACCGGGGCCCCCACTTGACGTACATGGGCGCACACCCCTATGGGCGGGTGGTGCGCGTTTTGACCCTGCTGTTCCTGCTCCCGTCGCTTGCGCTGGCGCAAGTCGTCTTGAATCCATCAGGTGGCACCGCGGCCGGCAACGGCATCCGGGTGGTCATCGGAAACACCGGGCAGCTGCAGGTCATCCGCCTCGGCACGGGGCAGCTCTACAACCCCAACGACACGCCCGGCGCCACCACCAACACCAGCATGGACAACGGCGTCTTCCTCGCGGTGGGCAACACCGTGGTGGGCCCCAACAACTTCGCGGCGGCCGCGGGCCCCGGCGTCACCCGGCAAGAGTGGACGGCGGTGTCCAACACCGTCACCCCCAGCGGCCAGGGCGGCACCGCGGTGACCGTGCTGCGCGCCACCGTGGGCGGCCGCAACTACGACCTCACCACCACCTGGAGCTACAGCTACCCCAACGACTTCGTCACCGTGACCAACTCGCTGGTGGTGCCCACCGGCAACACCGCCACCGTGCGCCTGTACCACGTGGCCGACGCCTACCTGGCGGCCAACGACTTCGGGCCCAGCTTCTTCGCCGCGGGGCCGCCCACCATCGTCGGCGGCTACCGGGCCGAGGCCAACATCGTGGAGGCCTGGCGCTACCGGAGCGGCGTCACCTGGACCGGCTACTTCGGGGGCCGCTACGCGTGCCTCTTCAACGAAGCGTCCTGCCCCACCGGCCACATCAACTCGGTCAACTCCGCCGTGACCTTCGACAACTACGTCGAGGCCACCACCGTCGACAACGGCTTCGGCATCATGTGGAACTTCGGCGCCTCGCCGGGCACCCGCGTCACCGAGAACGACCTCACCTTCTATTCGTTCCAGCCGCAGCTCAGTAAGCGCTTCGGGGCCTCGGCCATCGTGCTGCCGGCCACCACCACGCTGACCTTCACCATCGACAACGTGCCGGGGAACCTCCCGCAGACCGGCCTCGGCTTCACCGACGCCTTCCCCAGCGGCCTCCGCCTCGCCAACGGCACCTTCACCAACACCTGCGGAGGCAGCGTCACCAACGCGGCCGGCGGCGCCCTGGCCGCCAACGCCACCTCGGTGCGCTTGAGCAACGGCGCCATGTCGTCTGGCACCGCGCGCTGCACCCTCACCGTCAACGTCACCGCCTCGACGGCGGGTACGTGGATCAACGGCCGCGCCAACATCAGCGGCCTCTCGGTGCTGGAGAACCAGGTCAGCGACCAGACCCTCGCGGTGGTGCAGGGCACGCCGGTGGTGACCGTCAACACGCCCGGCATCATCAACGCGGGCAACGCTGGCGCGTACCCGGTCACCGGCACCTGCCAGGACTCCAACGGCGTGGTGACGGTGCGCGTGGGCACCGTGCAGACCACCACCCCCTGCTCCTCCAACGTCTACGCCACCACGCTCCAGGTCTCGTCGCTGGCCGACGGCGGCGCCATCTCCGTCTCGGGCGCGCAGACCAACCCCGCCGGCACCGGCACCGGCACCGGCACCACCTCGAAGGACACCGTGGCCCCCGGCGCGCCGGTCATCAACCAGCCCGCCAACGGCACGCTCACCAACAACAACACGCCCACCTACACCGGCACCGGCGAGGCCGGCGCGACCATCCGCGTGCTGCAGGGCAGCACCGAAATCTGCACCGCGGTGGTGAGCGCCGGCGGCACCTGGAGCTGCACCGCCTCCACCCGGCCCGACGGCGCCCTCTCGGTCACCGCGCGGGCCACCGACCCCGCCGGCAACACCGGCGGCGCCTCGCCCACCCGCACCATCACCATCGACACCACGCCGCCCGCGGCGCCCGTCGTCACCAGCCCCGCGCAGGGCGCGCAGGTCTCGCCCAACCCCACCATCTCCGGCACCGCCGAGGCGCAGGCCACGGTGGTGGTGCTCCAGGGTGGCAACCAGCTGTGCAGCACCACCGCCAACGCGCAGGGCCAGTGGAGCTGCGCCACCACCCTGGGCATCGGCAACCACACCGTCTCCGCGCGGCAGACGGACCGCGCCGGCAACCAGGGCCCCACCTCGGGCGGGCGCGACTTCAGCATCGCCAACGTGCCCTCGGTGACGCTCAACCCGCCGCCGCCCATCAACGCCGCCAACGCCAGCAGCTACCCGGTGTCGGGCAGCTGCACCGCCGCGGTGCCCACGGTGACGGTGCAGGTCGGCACGCTCACCACCAGCGCCACCTGCACCGGCGCCAACACCTTCAGCACCACCGTCAACGCCAGCAGCCTCGCCGACAGCACGCAGGTGACGGTGGTGGCCTCGCAGACCAACGCCACCGGCACCGGCACCGACACCCGCAGCACCGTGAAGGACACCCAGGCGCCGCCGCAGCCGGCCATCACCACCCCCGCCGAAGGCGCCTTCACCAACACCACCACGCCCACCTTCACCGGCACCGGCGAGCCCGGCAGCACCGTGGTGGTCTCGCGCGCCGGTACCGAGGTCTGTCGCACGGTGGTGCCCTCCACCGGCACCTGGGCCTGCACCGCCACCGCGCAGGCGCCTGGCACCGTGCAGGTGACGGCCAACGCCACCGACGCGGCCAACAACACCTCGACCAACGCGCCGCTCCGCACCTTCACCATCGACGTCACCGCGCCCGGCGCGCCCCAGGTCACCGCGCCGTCGTCCGGCAGCTCGGTGGCGCCGCTGCCCTCGCTGAGCGGCACGGCGGAGCCCCACGCCACGCTCTTCGTCTTCGAGGGCAACGCGTTGGTCTGCTCCGCGGTGGCCGACGCCTCGGGCAACTGGAGCTGCCCCACCGCGCTCACCACCGGCCCTCACGCGGTGGTGGCGCGACAGACGGACCAGGCCGGCAACGTCTCTCCCGACTCGCCGCCGCACGCCTTCACCGTGGAGGGCGTGCCGTACGTGCTGCTCAACACCCCGGCTGACATCAACGGCCGCAACGCCCAGCAGTACATCGTCAGCGGCATCTGCACCGCCAACGGCGGCGCGGTGAACGTCTCGGTGGGCAGCGTGACCGCCAGCGTGCCCTGCGCCAACGGGCTCTTCTCCGCCACGCTCGACGTGACCGCCGCCACCGACGCCGCCCAGGTGACGGTGCGCGCGGCCCAGACCACGGCCGCCGGCACCGGTGCCGACACCCGCACCGTGGCGAAGGACTCCACCGCGCCCACCGCGCCGCAGGTCGACCTGCCGGTGCAGGACGCGGTCACCACCAACAACCAGCCCACGGTGAGCGGCACCGCCGAGCCCGGCAGCGTCATCCACGTCTACATCGACGGCAACCTCGCCGGCACCACCACCGCCAACAACCAGGGCCAGTGGAGCCTCGCGGTGCCGACGCCGATGGCCGACGGCACCTACGAGCTGACGGTGAGCGCCACCGACTTCGCCGGCAACGAGAGCGCGCGCTCCAGCCCGGTGACGGTGACCATCGACAGCATCCCGCCGGCGGCGCCGGTCATCGTTTCGCCCCGCGAAAAGGAGAGCTTCGATGAGGACCGCTCCTTCGACATCAACGGCGTGGCGGAGCCCGGCGCGCAGGTCGACATCTACGTCGACGGCACGCAGGTGGGCTCGGTGACGGCTGGCGAAGATGGCCGCTTCTCGCTGCCCATGGACCCCGCGAAGCTGGGCGTGGGCACCCACGTGGTGCAGGCCGTGGCGCGCGACGCCGCCGGGAACCAGGGCCCGTCTTCGGCGCCCACCAACTTCGTCGTCAACCTCGTGGAGTCGCGCTTCGCCGGCGGCGGCGTCGTCAGCTGCGCCACCGCGGGCGGCGTGGAGTGGTTGGCGCTGGCGGCGCTGCTCCTCCGTCGGCGGGCGAGGGCCTCGTGAGCGCCTCCTCCGCAGACCGGGCGCGCGGTGTGATGACCGCGCGGGTGAAGCGCACGCTCCTGACGTTGGCGCTGGGGCTGGCCACGGCGGCGGGGGCCCAGGAGGCGGCGCCGACGCTGCCGCAGGTCTCGCTGACCCGCTTCTTCCTCAACGACGGCGGCCGGGGAGGCCTCGGCGCCGCCACCGGCGACACCCTCGCGCAGTTCCGCTTCCGCGCCACCTTCGGCGTGCACTACGAGCACAACCCGCTCATGTACTACCGCGGCGACGCGGTGGCCGGCGCGCTGGTGGCGCACCGGGTCCAGCTGGACCTCGGCCTCGCCTTCGGCATCACCTCGTGGCTGCAGGTGTCCGGCCAGCTCCCGATGATGGTGGCGCAGTCCGGCGATGACCTCGCCGCCACCGCGGGCGTGCGCACCCCCGACGCCTTCGGCCTCGGCTCGCCGCGCGTCGCGCTGCGCGTCGGCCTCCTCTCGCAGGGCCACGGCGGCCTGCTGGGCAACACGCCCCTCGACCTCGCGCTGCAGGTGGGCGTGGCGCTGCCCTTCGGCGTGGGCGGCGCGGCCAACATCGAGAGCGGCTGGAACTTCGCGCCGCAGCTCTCCCTGGGCCACGACTTCGGGCCGGTGCGCCTCGGCGGCGAGGTGACGGCGCTGGTGCGAGACAGCGTGGCGCTCTCGTCGGGCTCCGCGCGAGACGCGGTGAGCCACCAGCTCGGGCTGCGCCTGCTGCTCACCACCATGGGCCAGTACGTGCGCTTCGAGGGCAGCTTCCACTCGTTGATTCCCATGACCGCCGGCGGTGTCCCGCCGGGCTTCGAGGTGCTGGGCGGCGTGCGCGTGCCCATCGGGCCGCTCGAGCTCTTCGCCCTGGGCGGCCCCGGCTTCGGTGGCCTCCCCGGCACGCCGGCGGTGCGCGTCTACGCCGGCCTCGGCCTCAAGCCGTGGTCCGGGACCTGCGAGGCCGGGAGCTCGCATCTCCCCTCGGAGTGCCCCGACCTCGACGACGACGGCGACGGCGTGCGCAACGCCATCGACCGCTGCCCCACCGACGCCGAGGACCTCGACGGCTACCAGGACGCCGACGGTTGCCCCGACCCCGACAACGACGGCGACGGCATCGCCGACGTCGACGACAAGTGCCCGATGCAGGCGGGCGTGCTCGAGGACCGCGGCTGCCCGCTGCGCAACCGCGACAGCGACGGAGACGGCGTGCCCGACGCGCAGGACCGCTGTCCCACCATCCCCGGCGTGAAGGAGAAGGACGGTTGCCCGGTGAAGGACCAGGACCGCGACGGCATCGAAGACGAGCTCGACGCGTGCCCCACCCAGCCAGGCCCGGTGGAGCGACAGGGCTGCCCGCTCAAGGACCGCGACGGCGACCAGGTGGAGGACCACGTCGACAACTGCCCCGACGAGCCCGGCACCGTCGACAACCACGGCTGCCCCGCGAAGCAGAAGCAGTTGGTCATCATCACCCAGGACAAGCTGGTGATTACCGACAAGGTCTACTTCGCGACCGGCAAGGCCAGCATCCTGCCCCGCTCCTTCGAGCTGCTGAACCAGGTGGCCTCGGTGCTGCGCAACCACCCGGAGATTCCGCTCGTCACGGTGGAGGGCCACACCGACGACCGTGGCTCGGCGAAGGTCAACCGCAAGCTGTCACTGGCCCGCGCCAAGGCGGTGAAGGCGTACCTGGAACATCAGGGCATCGACACCAACCGGCTCAACGCCATGGGCTTTGGTCCCGACCGCCCGGCCGACACCAACAAGACCGAGGCCGGCCGCGCCGCCAACCGCCGCGTGGAGTTCATCATCGAGCACGACGTGCCCTGACCCGCGCCGGGGCGCCGCTCCCTCAAGAGGCGCCCCGAGCGGTCAGACCACGGGCGTCACCGCGAGATGACGAAGTCGTACTTCTTGTCGTTGAACGACGCCTGCCCGTCGCACGCGCTGTGGAAGGTGATGGAGTCGATTTTGGGGATGAAGCCCTCGACCTTGGTGCTGTCGCCGCTGCCGGAGATGGGGTTCTTCGTGCACGCCGGCGAGACCACCACGTCGTTCAGCTTCACCACCGACGCCGCGCTGGCCAGCCCGGCAGAGGCGCCCACCGAGGTCGACGACACCGTCAGCACGTCGTCGGCCGGGTCGCTGTTGCCCTTGCCGTCGATGAGCACCTCCCAGGTGGTGGCCCCGGCCAGCGCCGGGGTGGCGTCCTGGCGGGCCTTCGCGTCGGCCGCCGAGTACTTCACCGTGGTGCGGGAGCCCGAGCGCTC
>CALNBU010000991.1 GCA_937875615.1 uncultured Archangium sp. | reverse complement strand
GCTGCACTACGGCGAGCGCGTGCTCGACGAGCTGACCTTCGACTTCTACACCTACGCCGGGCGGGCCTTCGACCTGGACATCAGCACCCGGGGGCTGGGCGACCTGATGCTGAACGTGCACGGGACGCTCGACGCCGACCACAGCGGCGCCCGCCTCGACTCGGCGAAGCTCTCTTCGGAGGCGCTGAAGTGGGAGCTGGAGTCGAGCACCACGGTGGCCTGGCGCGACGGGGTGCAGCTCGCGCCCTTCGCGCTGCGCGACGGGCCCCGCCGCATCGAGGGCCGCGTGGAGTGGAGGCCGAGGAAGGTCGACGTGGCGCTGCGGGCGCGGGCGCTCGACCTCGCCCGGCTCCCGCGCGTGCTGGCGCCGCCGTCGTTGGGGTTGGCCGGGGAGCTGGACCTCGAGGTGGACGCCACCGGCACGCCCAGTCGCCCGGAGGTGACGGTGAAGGTGGACCTGGCCAACGGGAGCGTGCGCGGCGTCGATGGCATCGCCGTGGCGCTGGCGGGCGCCTGGCGCGAGGAGCGGGCGTCGGGCACGGTGCGCGTGGCCAGCGCCCTGGGCGCGCTCGACGGCACCTTCGACGTGCCGGTGCTGGCGGTGCTCGACGAGAAGCCGGAGCCGCTGAGCGCGCGGCTCGCGCTGACCGGCGTGGCGCTCTCGCAGGTGAAGGAGAAGCTGCAGGTCGAGGTGCCCGCCGACGGGCTGGTGGCGGCGACGCTGGAGGTCTCGGGCACCGGGGCCTCGCCGCGCGGAACGCTGAGCGTCAACTCCAGCGACCTCGAGGTGGAGGTGGCCGGCGAGCGCCTCGCGCTGCGCGACGCGCGGGTGCGGCTGGTGACGAAGGAAGACGGCGCGCTGACCTGCGAGGTCTCCGCGAGCGCGCTGGGTGGCCGGCACCGCGTGGTCCTGGGCACGCCGCTCACCATCGCCTCGCTGAGGCGGCGGCCCCCGACGCTCGCCGCGCTGCTCTCGACGCCGGTGACGCTCGACCTCTCGCTGGAGCGCTTCCGGATGCCGTCCGCCGAGTCGATGCGGGCGACCGGGCCCGGTGGGTTCTCGCTGCACGGGGCGCTGCGCGGCACGGCGCGCGCGCCGTTGGGCGAGCTGAAGCTGGACCTCGAGGAGGCCTCGCTGCTGCCGCTCCGCCCGGTGTCCGGCGCGGCCTTCCTGTGGTTGGAGGAGACGGGGGTGCGCGCCCACGGCGCGGTGTCGCTCGACGGCCGGCCGGCGGTGACGCTCGACGCGTCGGTGCTGGCGACGACGCAGGCGCTGCTGGCGCCGCTGCTGGACGGGGAGGCGGGCGTCGACGGGGTGCTGGCGGTGCTGGAGGACGCGGCGCTCAAGGTGCGCGCGCAGGTGACGCCGCTCGAGTTGAGCCAGGTGTTGGTGGCGGAGGCGGACCAGCCGGTGCCCTCGGGCGAGGTCAGCGTCGCGCTGGACGTCAACGGGACCCTCAACGCGCTGCAGGCGAAGCTCAACGGCGCGTTGACCAACGTGGGCTACGGCAAGCTGAAGCTCGCCAGCGCCCGCTTCCTGTTCGACGGCACCTCGAAGGAGCAGCACTTCACGCTGGCCATGGGGGGCCTGGGCCGCGATGACCTCAAGGCGCGGGGCACCCTGGGCCTCGACGCGCGCTTCTCTGCGCTGCGCGGCGGGCTCGCCTGGAAGGAGGCGCCGGTGCACGCCACCCTCGAGGCGCGCACCTTCGACCTGGGCTTCCTCTCGGGCGTGAGCGACGCGGTGCGGGTGGTGGAGGGCCGGCTGTCGATGAAGGGCACCGTCGACGGTCAGCTCGGCAGCCCGCGCTTCGTGGGCGACGCGCAGCTGCATCAGGGGCGGGTGGCGTTGGCCGGCAACGGAGACTTCCGGCAGGTGGAGCTCGACGTGCATGCCACCAACGAGCTGGTGGAGCTCAAGAAGCTGGAGGCCCGCAGCGGCGCCGGCTCCGCGTCGCTCACCGCGCGCGCCGAGCGTCAGGCGGCGGGCACCTTTCACCTGGTCAGCCAGGGAAAGACCGAGCGCTTCCCCCTGGTGGTGGACGACCAGCTGATGGCCATCGCCACGCTGAGCTACGAGCTGGAGGGTGACGTCACCTCGCGGCTGACCGACCTGAAGGAGGTGAAGTTGCCGCGGGTGGAGGTCGAGCTCCCGGACCTCAAGCGGAAGGACCTGCAGGACCTGCAGCGCCCGAAGGACATCGTGGTGGTCCGGCCGGGTGACCGGCGGCGGAAGAAGCGGGAGCCGGCGGCCGCGCCCGCGGAGCAGCAGCCCGGCTACGCGGTGCGGGCGGTGCTGGTGGCGCCGAGGAACCTCTGGGTGCGCAGCTCCGACGTCAACATCGAGCTGGGGCTCTCCGAGGGCTTCGCGGTGGACTACCAGGACGACCTCAAGCTCCGCGGAGAGGTGCGCATCCAACGCGGGACCCTGAGCGTCATCGGCCGTGAGTTCACGGTGCAGAAGGGGAGCGAGGCGCGCTTCGCGGGGCCCGCCACGCAGCCCTACGTCAACGTCAGCGCCCTGCACGTCAACCAGCGCGAGGACGTGAAGATTACGGTCACCGTCGCCGGCCGCGGCACCGACATCTCGCTCAAGACCACCAGCGAGCCGCCCATGCCGGAGTCCGACCTCTACGCGATTCTGGCCACCGGACGCAGGTCGCTGCGCCAGGGCGGCGGGCACACCATCACCCCGGGGCAGGCGGCGTCGGTGGTGGGGCAGCTCGCCGCCAGTCAGCTCAAGTCGGTCATCTCGAAGAAGCTGCCGCTGGACGTGCTGAACTTCGAGACCTCCGACGAGTTCCGCAACGTGAAGCTCGACGTGGGCTGGTACCTGAACGACATGCTGTACCTCGGCGGCACCATGAACATCGGCGCGAACCGGGAGCGCGGCGAGAGCGTCTGGGGCGGTCGCCTGGAGCTGCAGATGACGCGCACGCTGTCGCTCGAGGCCTACGCGGGCGACGCCCCCAGCTACGGCAGCGACGTGGTGTTCTCGCGTGAGTTCTGAAACGCCATCGTTGTGGCTACGCTGGTCGGTCGATGAAACTCCGGCTCTGTCTGCTGCTGTTGGGCTTCGCGGGCGCGTGTCGATGCGTCACGTTGTCTGAGGAGGTCCGCTACGCGTGTGACAGCGCGAACGACTGTGTGACCGGTGAAGAGGTGTGCGTCGACGGTCGGTGTGTCCCTGTCTCCGATGGCGGGCACGGCGGTGCCGGCGGTGGCTCGCCTGTTGGAGGTGGCTCGCCCGTCGGCGGAGGCGCACCCGTCGGCGGCGGCACGCCCGTCGGTGGAGGCACGCCCGTCGGTGGCGGCACGCCCGTCGGTGGC
>CALNBU010000990.1 GCA_937875615.1 uncultured Archangium sp. | reverse complement strand
AAGGCGCTGGACGCGCTGGTGCCGGTGGGCCGCGGTCAGCGCGAGCTGATCATCGGCGACCGCCAGACGGGCAAGACGGCGGTGGCGCTCGACGCCATCATCAACCAGAAGGGCCAGAACGTCTTCTGCGTGTACGTGGCCATCGGCCAGAAGCAGTCCACGGTGGCGCAGGTGGTGGACAAGCTCCAGAAGTACGGCGCGCTCGAGTACACCATCATCGTGGCGGCCAACGCCTCCGACCCGGCGCCCATGCAGTTCTTCGCGCCGTACACCGGCTGCGCCATCGGCGAGTTCTTCCGCGACAACAAGATGCACGCCCTGGTGGTGTACGACGATCTGTCGAAGCAGGCCGTGGCCTACCGCCAGCTCTCGCTGCTGCTGCGCCGCCCGCCGGGCCGCGAGGCGTACCCGGGCGACGTGTTCTACATCCACTCCCGCCTGCTGGAGCGCGCGGCCAAGCTCTCGGACCAGGAGGGCGCCGGCTCGCTGACCGCGCTGCCCATCATCGAGACGCAGGCCGGCGACGTGTCGGCGTACATCCCCACCAACGTCATCTCCATCACCGACGGGCAGATCTTCCTCGAGACCGACCTGTTCTTCGCCGGCATCCGCCCGGCCATCAACGTCGGCCTCTCGGTGTCGCGCGTCGGCTCCGCCGCGCAGATCAAGGCCATGAAGCAGGTGGCCGGCTCGATGAAGCTCGACCTGGCGCAGTACCGCGAGCTGGCGGCCTTCGCGCAGTTCGGCAGCGACCTCGACAAGGCCACCCAGGAGACGCTGGCCCGCGGCGCGCGCCTCACCGAGCTGCTCAAGCAGCCGCAGTACGAGCCGCTGCCGGTCGCGCGTCAGGTGATGCAGATCTACGCCGCCACCGACAAGAGCGACGCGCAGAAGCGCGGCTGGCTCCGGGAGATTCCGGTGGTCGACATCACCCGCTGGGCGAAGGAGTTCCTCGAGTTCTGCGACGGGAAGTTCCCCGGCGTGCAGAAGAGCATCGAAGAGAAGAAGGAGCTGACCGGTGACATCAGGGCGGAGCTGAACCGCGCCATCACCGAGTTCAACGCGGCCTTCCAGAAGACCCCCGGCGCGAAGATCTAACGCCCGCCCGGCAGGCCCTTGAGACGGGAGTGGACCCTGTGCAGGTCCGCTCCCGTTTTCGTTTCTGGTGTCAGCCCGGTGACTTCGCGCATTCGTCGCGCGAAGCGCTGGCCTTTTCCGCTTCGGTGGCTAGAAGTCGCCGGCCATGCGCCTCTCCGCACTCGCCCTCACCCTGCTGTTCGTCGCCTCTGGTTGCTCGCTGCGGCCCCGCTACAACGACTTCGGGCTCAAGCCCGGTGAGGTGAAGGAGGCGCGCTTCGTCGTGCTCGACGCCGAGAGCGGCCGTCCGGTCGAAGGCGCGAAGGTAGAGGTCAGCGAGTTCAAGAACCGGGTCATCTCCACCACCGGCGCCGACGGCACCTTCGTGTTGCCGGTCGAGAAGAAGTACGTCGACGAGAACCCTCTCTTCGTGGTGACGCTGCCCAGGGGCGTGCTCCAGTACCGCGTCGAGCTGGTGCACGAGGCGGTGGCGCCCGTCCTGCCGCCGGAGCCCGCGGAGGCGCCCGTCGAGGCGCCGGCGCCGGTGGAGTCGGCGCCTGAAGAAGATGTCGCCGACGCCGGGACGACGTCGTCCTACTGAGCTTGGCCGCGCTGCGCCGGTCTCGTCGCGTGCGCGTCGAGCCAGCGCAGAATCGTGGCCTCGGCCCAGAAGACCGGGCGGACGACGGAGCCCGCGACGAAGCCCACGTGGCCGCCCCGGTGGGTCAGCAGCACCTCGAGGGCCGGGTTGCGCGTGGCCTCGGGAGGGATGCGCGGCGCCGCCAGCACGTCGTCGCGGGATGAGAGCAGGAGCGTGCGGGTGGAGATGCGCGTCAGCTGTGGGCCGGCGGAGCAGCGCCGGTAGTAGTCGGCGGCGGAGCCGAAGCCGAAGAGCGGCGCGGTGACCAGCTCGTCGAAGTCGCGCATCCGCTGGGTGGCGGCGATGGCGCAGCGCAATGCTTCGCGGTGGGGGCCGTTGCTCGAATGCTGTGGTTCGACC
>CALNBU010000989.1 GCA_937875615.1 uncultured Archangium sp. | reverse complement strand
ACGAGCGAGATGAGCGCATCGGTCACCCCCGACATCGCGGAGATGACCACCACCTGCGCCTCTTCCCGGGCCAGCAGCACGTCGACCACGCGCGCGATGCGCTCTGCGTTGGCGACGCTGCTCCCTCCGAACTTATGACCGATCACAGCGCGGCAACGTACCACCGCGACGTCGCCGCGCCCTCACTTCGGCGCGAACTGCGGCGGCGCGGGCGGCGTCGGGTCCTGCTTCGGGTCGAGCCGCACCTCTCGCCCCACCGCGCGGGTGAGCGCGGCCAGCGAGATGCGGGTGTCGTGCAGCGCCTGCATCCGCGCCGCCGAGGACTGGGCGTAGGCCATGAAGGAGTCGATGAGCTCCCGGGTGTCGCCGGTGCCGAGATCGAAGGCGGTGAAGGCGGCGTTGGCCCAGCGGCGCGCGTTCTTCTCGGCCTCGCCCTGACGGTCGGAGCGCTTGAGGGCCAGCGACGCCTCGCCCCAGGCTTTCTCGATCTCCAGCTTCACGCCCGCGCCCGCCAGGTTGCGCTGGTGCTCCAGCTTCTCGTATTCCGCGCGCGCCTGCTCCAGCTGGATGGACTTCTGGGGGAAGTCCCACTGGTAGCGCATGCCGAGGCCCACCCCGGCCGTCAGCTCGTTGTAGGGATCGTACGCGAAGGGCGACTTCTGCCGGGTGGCGTTGGAGGTCCACGCCCAGCGGAAGAAGCCGACGATGCCGAAGTCGGGGAAGTACATCGCCTCGCGGATCTTCACCTCCTGCTCGCGCGCCAACAGCGCCGAGGCCAGCGCGCGCAGCTCCGGGCGATGCTCGGCGGCGTCGATCACGTACTGGTTGGACGAGGCCAGCTCCCCTTCCAGCGGCGTCAGCTCCTCCACCGCGATCTCCAGGGTGTCGTTGGGCGCGGCCGCCACCAGCAGCCGGATGGCCGACATCGCGTACTGCGCGCCGTTCTCGGCCTGCACCCGCTGCACCTCGGCCTGCTGCCGGTAGTACCCGAACTTGTAGAGGTCCATCTGGGAGACCTGCTCGCTGCCCTCTTCGCGCAGCCGCTTGAGCGAGCTCTCCGCGTCATCGAGGCGCTTCTGCATGTCGTCGATGAGCCCCTTCATGGTCATCGCCAGGCAGTAGCCGTAGTAGGCCTGCGTCATCTGGTACTGCGACTCGTCGCGGGCGCTCACCGTCATCGCCTCGCTGGCGTTCACCCCGTGGCGCCCCGCCTCTTCGAGCGCGTCGAGCTTGCCGAAGGTGTAGACCGGGAGCATGGCCTCGGCGCCGGCGCGGAACATCACCCCGGGCTGACCGAAGTTGGTGTCGTACAGCAAGGTGGCCTCGGTGGTGGGCGGCCCGCCCAATCCATCGTTCCGCGCCTCCGGGGTGGGCCCGGCGATCATGAAGTAGGTGTCCATCCGCGGGAACCACGCCCAGCGGGCCTCGTCGTACTTCGAGCGGTAGTAGCGGAGCTGCGCCTGCGCCTCCTTCACCCGGTGATCGTTCGCGCGCGCCATCTCCACCAGCTGAGGGAGGGTCAACGGCGCGGCCTCGATGACCGTGGAGGAGACGAAAAAGAGGAACAAAATCAGGCGCAAGGCGCACTCTGCCGCAGCGCGCTTCCAATGCAAGCGGGACGTGCCGCGAAATTGAAGCCCGGGACGACGGGCGCGTATGGTGCGGTCATGGCCCGCAAGCTCCTCCTGTTCGTCGCCGTCTCGCTGCCCTGGGTCGCTCTCGCCGGAGACCCGCCGCCGCGCCTCAAGGGCACCAAGACGGAGCGCGCCCCCAGGCTGGACCTCGGGGTGCCGAAGTTCGGGGAGCTGCCGAAGGACCAACCCCTGCAGACCGCCGCCCCCGACGAGAAGCAGACCGCCCCCAGCGGCTCGCGCGTCGACGAGTCCTACACGGTGGTGCGGGTGGTGCACGGCAAGAGCTTCACCCGGGGCCCCGACGGCGCCCGGCCCGCTGCGCCCTTCACCGTCGTCACCGCCAGCGGAGACCCGCTCGTCACGGAGCGCTTCTCGACGGTGGTGCGGGTGAAGAACCCGGCGAAGAAGAACACCCGCATCGAGGTGGCCATCCTCGACCCCCGCACCGACACGGTGATGGAGGCCCAGGGCGAGCTGCGCTTCCCCAACGGCCCGGAGGCGGAGTGGCAGGTCGACTGGGACCCCACCACGCTGCGCGTCGTCGGTGAATTTCAGGTGCTGGTGCGGGTGGGCGGCAACCCCCTGGGCACCACGCCGCTCAAAGTGGTGGTGGGCCCGAAATAGCGTTACCACCGCCGCGCGCTGCGCTATCTGCCCGCGCATGGCCTACACCGAACGCGTCAAGCAGATCCTCTCCTGGTACCCGTCGGACTCGCCGGGTGTCTTGACCAACCTCGCGCGGCTGCTGAACCACGGCAACCTGGCGGGCACCGGCAAGCTGGTGATCCTCCCCGTCGATCAGGGCTTCGAGCACGGTCCGGCGCGCAGCTTCCAGCCCAACCCCGCCGGGTATGATCCCGACTACCACGCGCAGCTGGCGATCGAGTCGGGGTGCAACGCCTACGCGGCGCCGCTCGGCTTCATCGAGGCGGTGGCGGGCAAGCTGGCCGGCGAGATCCCGTTGATCCTCAAGGTCAACAACTCCGACACCCTGGCGAAGGTGGAGCCCTGCTCCGCGCTCACCGCCTCGGTGAAGGACGCCGTGCGCCTGGGCTGCACGGCCATCGGCTACACCATCTACCCGGGCTCCTCGCTGCGGAACCAGCAGTACCAGGACCTGCGCGACCTCATCGCCGAGGCCAAGGCCTACGGGCTGCCCACCGTGCTGTGGGCCTACCCCCGCGGCAACCTCTCGAAGGATGGCGAGACCGCGGTCGACATCGTGGCCTACGCCGCGCAGATCTCCGCGCAGCTCGGCGCGCACATCATCAAGGTCAAGCCGCCCAAGGACTTCATCGAGCAGCCCGAGGCAAAGAAGGTCTTCGAGAAGTACAAGATCCCCACCGCCACCCTCGCCGATCGCGTGCGCCACGTGGTGCAGAGCGCCTTCAACGGGAAGCGCGTGGTGATCTTCTCCGGCGGCGAGGCGAAGGACACGCCGGCGGTGATCGAAGAGGTCAAGGGCATCGCGGCCGGCGGTGGCTTCGGCAGCATCATGGGCCGCAACGCCTTCCAGCGCCCGCAGGCCGAGGCCGTGCAACTGCTCAAGGACGTGATGGCGGCGTTCCGCGCCTGAAGTACTCCACTGCAACACGAAACGAGAGAGACGAACGTGAAGAAGCTGATTCCCCTGTTGTGTCTGGTCGGCGCGGTCGCGTCGGCCGACGTGAAGAAGGCGCCCCCCGCGGCGAAGCCCGCCGCGGACGCCCCGACCGCCGAGCTGTCGCCCGATGAGCAGAAGAAGGCGCTCTACGCCCTGGGCGTGATGGTGGCGCAGCGCACCCCGCTGTCCACCCTCGGCCTGAGCGATGAAGACCTCAAGCGCGTGCTGGTGGGGCTCAACGACGCGGTGCTGGGCAAGGAGCTCCAGGTCAAGCCGCAGGACGCCAAGGTCGACCAGCTGCTCCGCGAGAAGCAGCGCGAGCAGGCCGACGCCGAGCGCACCAAGGGCCAGACGTACCTGAGCGATCAGGCCAAGGCCGCGGGGGCGCAGAAGCTGCCCTCGGGGCTCATCTACTTCGAGACCCAGGCCGGCTCGGGCGCTTCGCCCACCGCCGCGGACACCGTCAAGGTCCACTACCGTGGCACCCTGGGGAACGGCACCAGCCACAAGCGCGGTCAGCCCGCGGAGTTCCCCCTGGGCGGCGTGATCAAGTGCTGGACCGAGGGCGTGCAGAAGATGAAGGTGGGCGGCAAGGCCAGGTTGGTCTGTCCCCCGGACATCGCCTACGGCGAGCGCGGCGCGCCGCCGTCGATCCCCGCCGGCGCGGTGCTGAACTTCGAGGTCGAACTCCTCGAGATCAAGGGCAAGTGAGAACCATGAAGACCATCTCGAAGATGATGCTGCTGGGCATGAGCGCCGCGCTGTACGGCTGCCCCTCCGACAAGACCGCTGACGCCGGCGCTCCGGCGGCCGCCGCCACGGCGACCCCTGATCGCCCGGCGATGCCGCCGACGCCCCCGCCTCCTCCGCCGCTCACCGCGGAAGAAAGGCAGAACGCCCTCTACGGCTTCGGCGTGATGCTGGCGGAGCGCACCCCGCTCAAGCAGGCGAACCTCACCGAGGCCGAGCTGGCCGAGGTGCTGCGCGGCCTGAACGACGGCGTCACCGCCAAGGAGCCCGAGGTGAAGCTGGAGGAGTACGGCCCGAAGGTGGAGCAGCTGCTCCAGACGCGGGCCAAGGTCCGCTCCGACGCCGAGAAGAAGAAGGGCGTGGAGTTCGCGGCCAAGGCCGCGAAGGAGAAGGGCGCGAAGAAGACCGCCAGCGGGCTGGTGTACATCGAGACCCAGGCCGGCAAGGGCAGCTCGCCGAAGGCCACCGACACCGTGAGCGTTCACTACCGCGGCACGCTCCTCGACGGCACGGAGTTCGACAGCAGCCACAAGCGCGGTCAGCCCACCGAGTTCCCGCTCAACGGCGTCATCAAGTGCTGGACCGAGGGCGTGCAGCTGATGAAGGCCGGCGGCAAGGCCAGGCTGATCTGCCCGGCCGACATCGCCTACGGCGATCGCGGCGCTGGGGCCAACATCCCCGGCGGCGCGACGTTGATCTTCGAGATCGAGCTGCTGGCGGTGAAGGACCCTGCGCCCCCGAAGGTGCCTGACCTGGGCGTGTCGCACGGCCCGGACGACGGGCACGGTCACTGAGCGACCGCGCACCGCGCCGCACGCACGCTGGCGCCGCTCCTCTCCACAT
>CALNBU010000988.1 GCA_937875615.1 uncultured Archangium sp. | reverse complement strand
CCTGAGAGACGGTCGCGCCGCGCGCCACCCACCGCACCTCGCCCACGGCCTCCACCCGTCCGGTGGGAAGCTGGAACTCGAGGTGGAGGTGTTGGCCCTGCGGCACCGGCTGGCGGGTCGCCAGGAACAGGCCGCTCACCGAGAGATCCATCACCCGGCCGTGCATGTTGCGCGACTGGCCGCCGCCGCGGAACCTCACGTCGACTTCGACTCGGGCGCCCTGCCGGCGCATGGTGGTCATGTGGAAGGGGCGCGATGGTGACACACCACGCGACTCCGACACCAGCGGGGTCGTGGTTGTCAGCCTGCTGGTTTCCCCACAGTATCGACCCATGCAGACCAGCGTCGTTCCGGCTCGCCCAGTCCCGTTCCCCGTGAGCAACCCCCTGTTGGGCGTGCTGCCGTTGATCCAGTCGGACCCGCTGCGGGTGATGGAGCGCGCCACGCTGGAGTTCGGTCCGGTCACCCATCTCCCCATGCCGGGCATGGAGGCCTGGGTGTTGGGCACGCCCAGGCTGGCGCACCACGTGCTGGTGGCCAACGTGAAGAACTACGTCAAGCAGACCCGCGGCTACGAGATGCTGCGACACGTGCTGGGGAACGGGCTGGTGACCAGCGAGGGAGACTTCTGGAAGCGCCAGCGCCGCATCGCGCAGCCGGCCTTCCACCGGGAGCGCCTGGCGGCCTTCGGGGAGATCATGACCCGCGCCACCGACGACATGGTCGACGGCTGGGCGCTGGGGAAGCCCTTCGACTTCGCGGCGGAGATCATGCGCTGCACGCTCCGGGTGGTGGGCGAGGCCCTGCTCTCGGCGGACGTGACGCGCGACGCCGACGGCGTGGGGCGCGCGCTGACGGTCGGGCTCGAGCACCTCATCCACCGTACGCTCCACCCGCTGTCGCTCCCGGAGTGGGTGCCCACCCCGCGCAACACGCGCTTCAAGGAGGCGGTGGCTGAGCTGGACCGGGTGGTGGGCGACATCATCACCCAGCGTCGCGCCGGCGGCGGCCCGCAGCACGATCTGCTGGCGATGCTGATGGAGTCGAGAGACCCGGAGACGGGCGAGGGCATGACCGACGCGCAGCTGCGCGACGAGGTGATGACCATCTTCCTCGCCGGCCACGAGACCACCGCCAACAACCTGTCGTGGCTGGCGATGTTGTTGGGGCACGCGCCCGACGTGGAGCGCCGCCTGGTGGCCGAGGCGCGTGCGGTCCTGGGCGATGCGCCGCCGACCATGGAGTCCATGCCCAGGCTGCCGTTGGCGATGAACGCGGTGAAGGAGTCGCTGCGCCTCTACCCGCCCATCTGGACGCTGGGTCGCCGCGTGGTGGAGGACGATGTGGTCGAGGGGTACCGGCTCGCGAAGGGCTCCCTGGTGTTCGTCTCTCCCTGGGCCATCCACCGCTTGCCGGAGTACTGGCCTGACCCGCTCGCCTTCGACCCCGACCGCTGGGCGGTGGAGGATCCACGGCGACAGCACGGCAGCTATCTCCCGTTCAGCATGGGGCAGCGCAAGTGCATCGGCGACACCTTCGCCATGGCCGAGGCGCTGTTGATCATCACCCGGGTGCTGCAGCGGGTGCACCTGAGCCTGGTGCCGGGGCAGCGCTTCACGCCAGAGCCGGTCATCACCCTTCGCCCGCGCGGCGGGGTGCAGGTGGTGGCCAGCGCTCGCGCGTAACCCCACGGATTCCCAGACAGCGCGCGGGCTGGTTCCCAATGTCAGAGACTGCTGATATTTTGTTCAGTAGTCTCAAAGACAGGAGCAGATCGGTGCTGCATACACTCAGACTCAAGAACTTCGCGGTGGTGGAAGAGGCCGAGGTGGCCTTCGGGCCGGGCCTCACGGTGTTGACGGGCGAGACCGGCGCTGGAAAGTCGATCCTCATCGATGCCCTGGCGCTGTTGGCCGGGGGGAGAGGTGAGAGCGACGTCATCCGCTCGGGCGCGGAAGAGGCCTCGGTGGAGGGGTTGTTCGCCTGCACCTCCGTGTTGCGGTCGCGGCTGGAGGCGCAGGGGCTCCCGGACGACGGCGACGAGCTGCTGGTGCGCCGGGCGGTGAGCCGCGGGGGCAAGTCGCGCGCGTGGGTGAACGGCGCGCTGGTGAATGTGGGGGGCCTGGCCCGGCTGATGAAGGGGCAGGTGGACATCGCCGGGCAGCACGAACACATGGCGCTGCTCGACGAGGCGCAGCATCTGGCGTTGATCGATCGCTTCGGCGCGGTGCCCGAGAGCCGGGCGATGGAGGCCTGGCGCGGCGCGTGGACCTCGCTGCGTGAGCTCGACGGCCGGCTGGAGGCGCTCGGCGGCGACGCGCAGCAGGTGGCGGCGCGGGTGGAGTTCCTCCGCTTTCAGCTCCATGAGCTGGAGAGCGTCGCGCCCCGGGACGGGGAAGATCGCTCGCTGGAACAGGAGCGCCGGCGGCTGGGCTCGTCGGTGAAGCTGCGCACGTTGGTGGGCGGCGCGGAGGAGCTGGCGACGACCAGAGAGGGGTGCGCGCTCGAGTTGCTGGGCCGGGCGCTGGCGCTGGTCGCCGACGCCGAGAAGCTCGACCCCGCGCTGTCCGGGGTGCGCGCGGCGCTGCTTACCGCGCAGACGGAGCTCGACGAGGCTGCGCGGGGGCTCTCGCGCTACCTGGGCGGGCTGGAGGCTGATCCGCAGCGGCTGGAGGAGGTGGAGGAGCGGCTCGACGTGCTTCGCCGACTGTGCCGGAAATACGCCGCGCCGCTGGAGGGCGTGCTGGAGCGCCGCGTCGCGCTCGCCGAAGAGCTGGAGTCGCTGCTCAACCGCGCGGAGCGCCGCGCGGCGCTCGACGCAGAGCGGGGGCGGGTGGTGCGTGAGGCGGAGGCGCTGGCGGAGAAGCTGACGATCGAGCGGAAGAAGGCCGCGACGCGGTTGGTGGCGGCCATCGCGCAGCGGGTCAGTCGACTGTCGATGCGCGGGGCGCGCTTCGAGGTGATCTTCGAGGCCGCGCCGCTGTCGGCCGACGGCGCCGACGCGGTGCGCTTCCTCTTCTCGGCCAACGCCGGCGAGGCGCTCCGGCCGCTGTCCAGGGTGGCGTCGGGGGGCGAGGCCTCCCGGGTGATGTTGGCCATGAAGGCGGCGCTGGCGGGCCTCGATGACGCGGTCTGCTCGGTGTTCGACGAGGCCGACGCGGGCATCGGCGGCGCCGTCGCGGACGTGGTGGGGCGCCTCATCAAGGACATCTCCGGGCATCGGCAGGTGCTGTGCATCACCCACTTGCCGCAGATCGCGGCGTTCGCCGACGCA
>CALNBU010000987.1 GCA_937875615.1 uncultured Archangium sp. | reverse complement strand
GCGTCTTCGCCAGTACCCGCGTCTTCGCCAGTACCCGCGTCTTCGCCGGTACCCGCGTCTTCGCCAGTGCCCGCGTCTTCGCCGGTGCCCGCGTCTTCACCGGTGCCCGCGTCCATGCCCGCATCGACGCCAGCGTCGGACACGGTCCCCGTCGGCATCTGGCCGCAGTTGAGCGGGTAGAGCGCGTAGGTGTACCAGTTGGTGGTGCCGGGGATGGAGCCGGGGCTGCGGCGGTCGCAGCTCCCCGTTCCGCCGTCTTCGCACGGCGCGTGGGTGTAGGTGTCCCAGACGCCGGTGATGCCGTCGGGGAAGACGATTTCCGCGCCGCCCTCGGCCTGCGTGCGAACGTCGCAGCCCTGGAAGGTCTTGCTGTTGTTCACCAGCACCCCGCCCTCGAGCTCGAAGCCGAAGTAGCGGTTGTCGCTCGCGCCGAGCGCGCTCACCCGGTGCAGCGCCTCCGGGCGCGGGTTGCTCAGCACCAGCGGACCGGGGATGTGCACCAGGGAGGAGCGGAACTCAGGATTGGGTCGGCCCCAGCCGCCGTCAGCGTTCCCGAACTGCGCGGGCGTCACCACCGGCGTCACCGGGACACCGCTGTCGATGTGCTCGATCTCCAGACCGATGGCGGCCATGCCGTTGCGGTTGCAGTCGAAGTTGCTCGACAGGAGCACCCGGCGGCCCGTCACGTTGGTGTAGCTGCGCTCCTGAACGAGGAAGCCCTCGATGTTCACGAGGTCGCCCACCGCCGGCGAGTACGGGCCCGGCTCATCGGTGAAGTACTTGTCGACGTAGATGCCGACGCTCCGGTCCTCGAGGTCGACCACCCAGAACTGGGTGATGGTGTCGCCCTGCCCGCCGACGCTGACGTAGTCCACGCCCACCACCACGGCGTTCTCCACGCGCACCTGCTGCGTGCAGAGCGCCGCGTTGCGCACCGTGGCGATGCTGGTGCCACCGTCGTAGGTCCCGGCGCCACCGCCCTGTGCGTTGCCGCCACCCTGCGCGTTGCCGCCGCCCTGCGCGTTGCCGCCACCCTGCGCGTTGCCACCACCCTGCGCGTTGCCGCCGCCCTGCGCGTTGCCGCCGCCCTGCGCGGCGCCGCCACCCTGGC
>CALNBU010000986.1 GCA_937875615.1 uncultured Archangium sp. | reverse complement strand
GTTCTGGCAGAGGCGCCGGAGCAGGCGCTGCGCGAGAATGAGGTTGAGCGACGCGGTGACCATGAAGGGCTCGATGCCCATGTTCAGCAGGCGGCTCACCGTGCCCGGGGCGTCGTTGGTGTGCAGCGTGGACAACACCAGGTGGCCCGTGAGCGCGGCCTTCACGCCGATCTCCGCGGTCTCGAAGTCGCGGATCTCACCGATCATGATGGTGTCGGGGTCCTGGCGGAGGAAGCTGCGGAGCGCCGCGGCGAAGTTGAGGCCGATGCTCTCCTGCATCTGGACCTGATTGATGCCCGCGAAGTTGAACTCCACGGGATCTTCGGCGGTCGACACGTTGGTGGTCGGATCGTTGAGCGCCGCCAGCGCCGAGTAGAGCGTGGTGGTCTTGCCGGAGCCGGTGGGGCCCGTCACCAGCACCATCCCGTACGGACGATCGATGGCCTCCTTGAACCACTTGAGCGGCTCGGCGTCGAAGCCCAGCTTCGTCATGTCGAGCTGGAGGTTCGACTTGTCGAGCAGGCGCATGACGATCTTCTCGCCGAACAGCGTCGGGCAGACCGACACGCGGAAGTCCATCTCCTTGCCGCCACCCAGCTTGATCTTGATGCGGCCGTCCTGCGGGAGCCGGCGCTCGGAGATGTCGAGCGACGCCATGATCTTCACGCGCGAGATGATGGCGTTGCGCAGCTTCATCGGAGGCTTCATCACCTCGTACAGCACCCCGTCGATGCGGAAGCGGACTCGGAAGTCCTTCTCGTAGGGCTCGATGTGGATGTCCGAGGCCCCCTTGGAGATGGCGTCCTTGAGGATGAGGTTCACCAGCTTGATGACCGGCGCGTCGTCCGCGGCCTTGGTGGCCTCCTCGATGTTGGCGTCGTCGCTGCCGTCGGCGAGCTCCACGTCGTCGGCGTCGATGCTGCCCACGATCTCGTCGAGGCTGGGGCCCTTCTCCGCGTAGTAGCGCTCGATGGCGTCGCGGATCGCCGGCTCGCTCGCGACCACCGCTTCGATGTTGTAGCCGGTGAGGAACTTGAGGTCGTCGACCGCGTAGATGTTCGACGGGTCACACATCGCCACGATGAGCGCGCTGCCCGCGCGGTTGACCGGCACCACCAGGTGCTTCTCGGCCACGTCCTTCGGCACGAGCTTGATGATGTCCGGCTCGATGTCGAACTCCTTGAGGTTGATCGACGGCACGCCGTACTGCTTCGAGAGGAAGTCGGTGAGCTTCGTCTCCTCGATGGCGCCGACCTTGATCAGCGCGGTGCCGATGCGGGTGCCTGTCTTCTGCTGCTCTTCCTGCGCTTTGCGCAGCTGCTGCACGGTGATGAGATTGTCGCGAACCAGCAGCTCGCCAAGACGGCCTGACATGCTTGAGTGACCTCGGCTGTTACGTGGAGGGCGCTGATTCAACTCCCATTGAAAGCACCTGCGCAATAACTCATTCGTGACCGTCAGCCGGCGACGCGGGCGATGGCCGCGCGGGCGCCCTCGACGTCGCGGCTGATCTGCGAGCGCAGCTCGTCGACCGAGCCGAAGCGCTGCTCGCCGCGCAACCGCTCGATGAACTGGAGTCGCAGGCTCTTCCCGTAGAGGTCTCCCGCGAAGTCGAAGAGGTGCGCCTCGATGGTGACCTCGCCGCCGCCGAAGGTGGGCTTGACGCCGATGTTGGCGGCGCCGCCCAACCAGACCGCCTCGCCGGCGAGCCGGGCGCGCACGGCGTAGACGCCCGGCGCGGTGCGCAGCTCGTTGGTGGTGTCGAGGTTGGCGGTGGGGAACCCCAGGCCGTGCCCGCGGCCGGCGCCGCGCACCACCACGCCGTCGAGGTCGAAGGGTCTCCCCAGCAGCCGCGCCGCCGCCTCCACCCGCCCGTCCAGCACGTACTCCCGCACCTTGCTCGACGACACCACCACCCCGTCGAGCGCCACCGCGGGCACCACGCACACCCGCGCGCCGCGCTGCGCCGCCGCGGCGGTCAACGTCTGCACCGTCCCCGCGCGCCGACTGCCGTAGGTGAAGTCGTAGCCCACCACCACCGTGCCCGCCCCCACGCCATCGAACAGCGCCGCCTCGAAGTCCGCGGGCGCGGTGCGGGCGTAGTCAGCGGAGAAGGGCTGCACGATGGTCGCGGTGACGCCGACCGCGGCCAGGAGCTCGAGCTTGCGGACCTGCGTGGTGATGAGGCGCGGCGCGAGCTGCGGCTGCAGCACCTTG
>CALNBU010000985.1 GCA_937875615.1 uncultured Archangium sp. | reverse complement strand
CCCTCCTGATGAGCGAAGCCGAGGCCTCGCGCCGCGGCATCCAGCCGCTCGCCCGCATCGTGTCCTGGGCGACGGCCGGCGTCGATCCCAAGATCATGGGCACCGGCCCGATCCCGGCGTCGCGCAAGGCGCTCGAGCAGGAGCACGCGGCGTCGGAGGCCAGCCTCCAGAGTCTCCGTGAGGCGCAGGCGCAGGCCTTCGACGCGCAGGCGGCGGGTTACCAGCAACGCCTCGAACAGCACCGCGCTGACGCCCAGCGCGCGCTGCAGCAGCGCGAAGAGGAGCTGACGCGCGACCTCGGCGCCATCGAGACGCAGGTGGCGGAGATGGAGAAGCAGCGGGTTCAGCTGCAGGGGGCCTGGGACCAGCTGTCTGCGGAGGCGGAGCAGGGCCGTCGAGAGGCGGCGGGACAGTACGAGTCGCTCGAAAGACAACGGCAGGAGCTCCAGGTGTCGCTGGAGCGCGCGCAGTCCGAGGCACGCGGGCACCAGGCGGGGAAGCACGCGCTGCAACAAGAGCTCGACACCGCGCGGAAGGAGCTCGGCGATCTCCGCACCTCGCTCGCGCAGGCCGGCGGAGAGTCGGAGGCGGCGACGGAGGCGCGCACCCAGCTGGAGGGCGAGGTGGCGCGCCTGCGGCAAACTGCGCAGTCGTTGGAGGGAGAGATCTCCCATCTGCGAGATCTCCAGCCGGAGCTGGAGCAGCTCCGGGCGCGGGTACCGGCGTTGGAGAATCAACTCCAGGTCCAGGGCGAGCAGCTCAGAGCACAGGCGGCGAGCGAGCGGGAGCTGAAGCGGCAGCTGCTGGACCTCGACGTGGCGGTGGCGGCCTCTCGCGCCCAGACCGCGGAGCTGGAAGACGCGCAACATGAAGGCGCCTCGGCGCGGGGCGCGCTGGAGCGGGAGCTGCGCAGCCTCCAGGAGCGAGCCGGCGTGGCGGAGGCCGAGGCCACGCGTCTGCGCGAGGCTCGCCTGGGCGAGGACGACGAGCTCACCGAGCTGCGCGGCAACGTCACCCGGCTCTCCGCGCAGCTGGCGGAGGCTTCGCGGGCGGCGCCGACGGGCGACGAGGAGGTGGCGGCGCTGCGCCGGCGGCTGCCCGAGCTGGAGGCGGAGCTGGAGATAGCCCGGGTCAACGCCAGGAACGACGTGGAGGCGGCCGTCGTCGCGCGTGGGCAGGCGGAGGCGCTGCTGTTGGCGCTGCGCGTGAAATACGGAGATCTCCAGCACACCGCGACCACCGCGCAGGAAGATCTGGCGGAGGCGAACGCCGAGACAGAGCTGCTGGAGCACGAGCGCGAGCGCCTCGCGAAGCGGGTCGAAGAGCTGGAGGTCGAGCTGTCCGGCCGCCGCGGGCACACCACGCAGCCGGAGCTCAAGGTGCCGCCGCTCAGCGAGAAGCCGGTGGAGGTCTTCGAGCTCGACGCCGAGGAGGACGACGCGGAGGAGATCCTGCTCCTCGACGAAGAGGCGACCGACCCCGGCAAGTCGCGCAGGTGAGCCGAGGGCGCGCCCGTGGGCGCGCTGGCTGAACGGCGGCGGACACCCTGCTAAGGCGGCGTGGTGCGCCGCGCGCTTCTGCTCCTCTCTTTCATCGGCCTCTCGTTGCTCGGGTACGCGCTGTGGCCCGATCAGGACGACGAGGCGGGCGGGGCGCCGACGGCGCAGCCCGAGGGGCAGCGAGACGACCCGCCGGTCGCGGCGCGGGAGGAGCGCGCCTGGGGCGCGCGGGTGACCGGGGTGGTGCTCCGCGACGGCCGCCCGGTGTCGAACGCCCGCGTCTCGCTCAAGACCGTGGCGCCGCTGGTGGCGCGCACCCTCGATGATGGCCGCTTCCTCTTCGACGAGGTGCCGTCTGGGGTGGCGTACCTCGCCGCCTCCACGGAGGACGCCGCGTCGGAGGTGCTGGGCCCCTACCAGCTCGCTCCGGGAGGCGCCTTGAGCGACGTGGTGATCAACCTCGCCCCCTCGGTGAAGGTCGCCGGGCGGATCATCGACCTGCTCACCAGAAAACCCATCGCCGGCGCGCAGGTGGTCTCGCCGGTCATCACCGTCCGCACCGACGCCGAGGGGGCCTTTACGCTCCCCGGCGCCCGCACCCAGACCTGGCTCGACATCACCGCCGAGGGCTTCCTGACGCGCACCGAGTGGGTGTCGATGGAGCTGGCCACCGCCGGGGGCAGGCTGGAGCTGACGCTCACCCCCTCTTCCTATCTCGAGGGCACGGTGCTGGAGGCTGGCGCGCCGGTGCCGGCGGCCACCGTCTGGGCGGAGTTCATCGAGGGGCTCCGGCACGGGCAGCGCTCGGCCAACGTGTTCAGCGACAAGGAGGGGCGCTTCCGCGTGGAGGCGTCGGCGGGCGTGCTCCAGCTCTTCGCAGTCACCGTGGGGGGCGCGCGCATCAAGGGGCCGGTGGTGCGGGTGGGCGTGGGCGAGAAGCGGACCGGGCTGGTGCTCGACTCGGGGCCGGTGATCAGCGTGGCCGGCACGGTGACGCGGGCGGGGCAGCCGCTGGCCGGCGCGCAGCTCACCGCCATCGACGCGCTCACCGAGGACGTGTCAGGGGTCGCCCACTCCCAGGCCGACGGGGCCTTCCGCTTCGATGGGCTCGCTCGGGGGCAGTACGTGCTGCAGGTGCGCGCGGGCACGTTGACGGCCAGCGTCGGTCCCTTCGAGCACCGCGGCGACGGCATGGCGTGGCACGTCGAGCTGCCGAAGGGCGGGGTGCTCAAGGGGCGGGTCGAGCCCGCAGGCCCGGGCGTGTTGGTGCGCTGGCGCTCGGGCAGCTGGTCGGGGCCGTCGGCGCAGACGGTGACCACCGCGGAAGGCACCTTCGAGTTCGACGGGCTGCCCGACGGGCTGCTGACGGTCGACGCCGAGGGCCCCGGGGGCGCGGCGACCAGCTTCGCGCGAGTGGGCGACGAGCTGGTGTTACGCCTCGGGCGCGGCGAGGTGGTGCTGCGGCTGCGCGACGACGAGGGGCAGCAGGTCAGCGACGGCATCATCGCCGCGCGGAGCCTGGAGACGGGCACCAGCCGCAGACAGTACGTGCTGGCGCCGGACGGCGCGGCGCGGCTGGAGCTGCCGCACGGCCGGTGGCTCCTCACCCTCGAGGTGACTGGCCGCGGCCGCAGCGCCGACGTGGAGGTGCAGGTCGGCGATGCGGCGGCGCAGGCCACGCTGACGCTGGAGACCTCGGTGGTGGTGTCGGGGCGCGTGGTGTCCAGGGACAACTCGATGCCGCTGACGGGGGTGCGCGTGGAGGCGGTGAGCGGCGCTCCGGGCCGCGGATCCCGGGTCTCGGTGTTGACCGATGTACGCGGGGAATTCTTGCTCCCGCCGGTGCCTCGGTCGGCCACGCTGCGCGCGTCGCGAGAGGGCTACAACGAGCAGTGGCGCCGCGCCGTAGACGGGGCCCGCTGGGACTTCTCGATGGATCCACTCAAGGCCGGGCAGCAGGCGCGCCCCGAGTCGGAGCAGTTCGAGGGCGTGGGCATGACCCTCGACGGCCGCGACGCGCGGGTGCGGGTGCTGCAGGTCTCGGAGGGCAGCCCGGCGGAGCGGGCGGGCGTGCAGTCGGGAGATCTCGTCTTGATGGTCAACGGCGAGCCGACCGCAGGAAAGAACCTCAACGACGTGGTGGCCCGCATCCGGGGACCGGCGGGGACCCCGGTGTTGCTGACCTTCGATCGCAACGGCCAGGTGTTCGACCTGACCATCCGCCGCAAGTTGCTGACGCTCTGAGCCGGCGCTCAGCCTGCCTTCTTCTTGCGCTCCTTCTTGGGACGGATCACCGGAGGGACAGGCATGGGCATGGGGGTGCCGTCGAGGGGCGGCGTCTCCATCGGAGGCGCGTCTTCGCTGAGGGCGGGCAGCCGGATGGTGAAGGTCGAGCCCTCTCCCTGGCGGCTCTGCACCGAGATGGTGCCGCCGTGGTTCTTCACGATGCGCTGGCAGATGGCGAGGCCGAGGCCGGTGCCCTTCTGCTTGGTGGTGAAGAAGGGGACGAAGATGTTGAGCTGCTGCTCGGCGGGGATGCCCGGCCCGTCGTCGGACACCTGCAGCTCGACGAACTCCGCGGCGCGGAAGTCGCTGAAGCGCTCGGCCTTCGAGGTGCGCAGGGTGATGACGCCGGGGCGGCCGCTCAGCGCCTGCACCGCGTTCTGCACCAGGTTGATCAACACCTGCTTGAGCTGCTCGGCGTCGGCGTCGACGCGCGGGAGCCCCTCGGAGATCTCGTCGCGCAGGGTGACGTTCCCGGGGACGTCGTTGATGATCAACTTGACGGTGCGGCTCACCACCTCGCCCACGTCGGTGGGCCCGAAGTTCTGCTTCAGCGGTCGGGAGTAGTCGAGGAACGCGCTCACCACGCCGTTGAGCCGGTTCACCTCCTCGACGATGACCTCGACGAACTCGCCGTCTTCTCCGGGCAGGCGCGTGGGCTCCAGGAACTGCGCGGCGCCCTTGATGGCGCCCAGCGGATTGCGGATCTCGTGGGCCAGACCGGCCGCCATCTCGCCCAGGGCGGCGAGGCGATCCCGCTCGCGCATCTTGTCGTACAGCTTGGAGTTCTCGACCACCATCGCCACCCGGTCGGCGAGCTCCAGGATGAGCGCGATCTCATCGGAGGCGAAGGCCTCGGGCACGCGCTCATCCCACAGGTTGAGGAAGCCCAGCACCCGGTCGGTACCCACCAGCGGCACGGTGATGCCCGCCTTCATCTGGGTCATCGTGGCGCGCACCTCGTTGAGGCGTCGCAGCTCGTCGCGGGCCTTGCGCGCCTCCAGCGGCTGCGCCTTGAGCTCCGCCACCCGACGCTCGATGGTCTCGATGAGCTGCGCGCGCTCGTTGCGGCTCATCAGCGCGCGCGCCATGCCCTGGTCGATGAACAGGGCTGGCACCGGCCCCCGGCTGTCGAGCATCCGGAAGCCCGGTCGGTCTTCGGCCAACAGGTAGATGGAGGCGTGGGTGACCCGGCGGGTCTCGTTGAGCCCGTCGAGCACCTCCGCGGCGAGCTGCGGCGGGTCGATGACGTTGGCGGTGCGCCGGAGCAGCTGACGGCCGGACTCGAGGAAGGCGAAGCGCTGACGGAAGAAGAGCGAGACGATGCGGGCCTCCACGAAGCTCTTGAGCGGCTCGAGGAGGATCAACATCACGAAGGTGGCGACGATGGTGTTGAAGATGAGGAGGCTGGTGTTCTCCACCCAGGAGGTGAGCACCACGAAGACCACCGCGAGGATGCCCGCCAGCACCGCCTGCGAGGCGATCTTTCCCAGCAGCTCGTGGAGGTCCATCAGGCGCAGCCGCAGCAGCGTCTGCGCGATGAAGAACAGGTACAGCGTGGAGATGATGGGCCCCAGCGGCGGGAGCGGCGCGCCGTAGCGGGCGAGCAGGTCCAGCGCGCTGAAGAGCACCACCGCCGCGGCGCCCACCGCGAGGTACAGCAGGCGGGGTCGCTCCACCCGCGACTCCGAGGGCTTCATGC